>CAIPGK010000671.1 GCA_903864575.1 uncultured Chloroflexota bacterium | reverse complement strand
TCACTGCCAGATCGAGCGCTGTCTTCACAAGTGAACTCCACCGCGCCGCGACGGCGCCGAATACATCAGGAACCGGCGAAATCTAGCACCCCAAGCGGCATGCCGTCACTTCGCCGACCGATCAGGCGTCCGGGATGGCCGCCAGGCCGGGAAGAATCCGTCCTTCGAGCAGTTCGAGCGATGCCCCGCCACCCGTGGAAATGTGATCGATCTTCCCGGCGAGGCCGGCTTGCTCCACCGCCGCGACCGACTCGCCTCCACCGACCACGGTGAATCCGGGACAAGCGGCGACGGCGAGAGCGACCCCGCGCGTCCCTGCCGCGAACGGCGGACGCTCAAACACCCCCATCGGGCCGTTCCAGAAGACCGTGCCTGCTGACGAAATGACCTCGGCGAAGCTCGCCACCGTGGCTGGGCCGATGTCGAAGATGGCCATGCCTGCCGGGACTGCGTCCGCCGCCACCACGTCGCCGCTCGGCGCATCGATCGCGGCTGCGATCACGACGTCTTGGGGGACCCGGAGATCGACCCCGATCGCCCTCGCGCGGTCGATGAACGCCGCCGCACTCCCGATGAGGTCCCGTTCCGCCAGCGAATTGCCGACTTCGCGGCCCTGCGCGAGCAGGAAAGTGTTCGCCATTCCGCCGCCGATGAGCAGCGCATCCACCCGGTCGAGAAGATGCTCGAGCACGGCCAGTTTGTCGGATACCTTCGCTCCACCGACGACGGCGACAAAGGGATGCGCCGGGTTGTCCAGCAACCGTTGAAGGATGTCTGCTTCCCGCTGGAGGAGATACCCGGCGTAGGCCGGCAGGCGCTCCGCGATGCCGCTGACCGATGCATGCGCCCGATGGGCAGCGCCGAACGCGTCATCGACGTAGAGATCGGCCAGCGCCGCAAGACGGTCCGCGAACGCGTCGTCGTTGGCCTCCTCCCCGGGATCGAACCGCAGGTTTTCGATCATCACCGCCTGACCGGGCGCCATGCCGTCAATGAGGTGGCGAGCGCTCGGCCCTGCCGTGTCCGCCGCAAGCACGACCGGCTGCCCGAGCAATTCTGAGAGACGCGCCGCCGCCGGGGCCAGACTGGCCTCCGGCGACGGCTTGCCCTTCGGCCGGCCGAGATGGCTGGCGACGATCACACGGGCGCCACGGTCGACAAGATCGCGAATTGTCGGGAGAGCCGCCCGGATTCGGGTGTCATCGACGATCCGGCCATCCTTGAGCGGGACATTGAAGTCCACCCGAAGAAACACCCGCTTTCCGGAGACGTCCGCCGCGGCAACCGAGCGCTTGGACATGGTGACCTCCCTCGGGAGACGCGGCGCGATTACTCGTCGTCGGAATCGTCGTCCGAGTCGTCGTCGGAATCATCGACCCCGGGGAAGCCCTTCTCGCAGATCAGCGCGGCGAGTTCCGCCACGCGGCAGGAGTAGCCCCATTCGTTGTCGTACCAGGCGACGATCTTGACGAGGTTGTCGCCGATGACCATCGTGGAGGCGCCGTCAATGATCGAGGACCGCGGGTCGCCGCGGAAGTCGCTGGAAACGAGCGGTTCCATCGTGAAGCCAAGAATGCCATCGAGTTCATCAGTCTCGGACGCCTTCTTGAGCGCGTCATTCACTGAGCGGACGGTGGCCTTCTCCTCGGTCTCCACGACGAAGTCGACCATCGAGACGGTCGGGGTGGGAACGCGAACCGAGAAGCCGTCGAACTTGCCCTTGAGTTCCGGAATAACGAGGGAGAGCGCCTTGGCCGCCCCGGTGCTCGTCGGAATCATGTTGAGACCGGCGGCACGAGCCCGACGCAGGTCCTTGTGTGGGCCGTCCAGGGTGATCTGGTCGTTGGTGTAGGAGTGAATGGTGGTCATCATGCCCTTGCGAATGCCGAACTTGTCCATGACAACCTTGGCCACCGGCGCGAGACAATTGGTGGTGCAAGATGCGTTGCTGATGATGTCGTGGTCGTCCGGGTCGTACTGCCCTTCGTTGACGCCGAGAACAATGGTGATGTCCTCGCCGGTAGCCGGGGCGGTGATGATGACCTTTTCCGCGCCGGCATCGATATGCTCCTCGGCCTCGGCGGCCTTGGTGAATCTGCCGGTTGACTCGATGATCAGATCGACCTCCAGATCGGCCCACGGCAGATCGGCGGGGCTCTTCTCGGAGAGGACCTTGATGTCCCGGCCGTTCACCCGAATGGTCTTGGCGTTCGGCGATTCGATATCGGCGTCGAACCTGCCATAGGTCGAGTCGTACTGGAGCAGGTGGGCAAGACTCTTGGCGTCCATCATGTCGTTGACGGCGACGACCTCGTAGAGATCATCAAATCCGCCCTGGGTGATTGCCTTGAACACCTGCCGCCCGATGCGGCCAAATCCGTTGATGCCGACGCGGTACACCATGTTCTTCTCCCTTCCCTCGATACCCGAATGGTTGCCGGTTCAAGCGAACCCGTGAAATCCGCCATCCTTGATCATCGTCTTGTCGCTGCCACTGGGCGCCCCCCGGTTGCCGTCTCGCCCCGCGCCTGACCGGTCGGCGGAAGCGGCTCGTTCGCAAGTTCGAGCAGCACCGCCGCGAGTTTGTCCGGGTCGTGGCGCAGTGGATTTCGATCGCTCACCACGTCCCGTTCGACGATCCGGTAGGAATGGGGAGCGTCGTGCAGGGAGTCGGGCAGGATTGGATCGATCGGTGCGCCCGGACCGATGGCAAGTTCGGATGCCGGGTTGTCATTCACGACGACATCGTCCAGCACGTTGGGCCCGAGCAACTGTTCGACGACCCGCACGTGATCGGCCGCGTTCAGGCCGTCGGTCTCGCCGGGTTGGGTGGCCACATTGCAGACGTAGACGACCCGCGCGGGGGACCACCTGATCGCCTGCGTGATGCCGTCAATAAGGAGATTGGGCGCGATGCTGGTGTAGAGGCTGCCCGGACCGAGCACGATCAGGTCGGCGTTCAGCAATGCGCCAAATGCCGGTTCATAGACCTTCGGCGAGGCTGG
>CAIPGK010000670.1 GCA_903864575.1 uncultured Chloroflexota bacterium | reverse complement strand
CGTCGCGGAGCGCATCGGAGATGTGGCGGCCGACGACGACCTCAGCAATTACATTCTCTGACCTGTGCAGCGCATCAACAACGCAGTAAGGGAACGCGAGGATGAGCGATCCGGTCATCGCCGTCGATCTCGGCGGCACGAACCTCCGGTGCGCGGTCGTCGACGCGGACGGCGTCATCTCGGCACGTCGGCAAGCGCGGACCCCTGCCCAGGAAGGTCCGGATGCGGTACTCGATCTTCTCGCGTCGCTGGTTTCCGCGTCAGCCTCCGAGGCGGGTCTTGCCAATGACGCGCCGGTCGGCATCGACATGCCCGGCCCGCTTGACCCGAGGGCGGAGATTGTTGCATTCATGCCGAATCTGGCCGGTTGGCGTGATTTTCCCGTGGGTGACGCGCTCCGCAGACGGATAAGCCGCCCGTTTGCGCTCGGGAATGACGGCAACTGCGCCGCGCTGGGCGAGGCTGCCTACGGCGCTGCGCGCGGCGTCGCCGACCTGATTCATGTTGCGCTCGGCACCGGCATCGGCGGCGGCGTGATTTCCCGTGGGCGCCTGATCGACGGCGTACACGGATTTGGCGCGGAGGTCGGGCATGTGGTGGTCGCGCTAGACGGGCCGCGCTGCTCCTGCGGCGGGATCGGTTGCATCGAGAGTTTCGCCGCGGGATGGGCGCTCGCGCGGGACGCCGATCTGGTCTCGCGCACCGATGACGGCGCAGCGATCAGGTTGGCGGCAGGAGATCAACCGGTCGGCGTCCAGGCACTGATCGAAGCCGCCGAGTCAGGTGATCCTGCGGCGCTCGCGATACTTCGGCGCGCTGCTGGCGCACTCGGCGCAGGGCTTGGCGGATTCCTGAATCTGTTCAATCCCGCCATGATCACGATCGGCGGCGGGGTCGGGGATCGCGCAGGAGATTTGCTGATCCCCATGATCGAGGAGCGGCTCGCCCAGCATTCGTTTCCCCAGTGCCGACATGGATTGCGGATTGTCAGGTCGGAACTTGGCGACGATGCGGGGCTGCTCGGGGCATCGGTCATTGCCCGGGAAACCGCGGGCTGATGCACCGTGTGAGAGAGTCGCAAACCGTCCAGCGCGACACCGGAGCGAGCGGGGCATTCAGGGCGTCGGCCGGCCCTGCGTGGCTGCAATCGCTTGACACCCCCATGGACCGATGCTACTGTCCGGCCCACGATTTCGGGTGACGCGAGGTTCGGACGACGACGCAGCCGCTGCGGACCCTCCGACATCCCGATTTCGGACACCAAGGCGGCGGTCGAAGCTGATTCGTCCGGTCCGCCCCGGGATCCTGTGTTACGCCGGGGGATTCGCCCGCACCCGACGGGGATCGCATGCTTCGATTCACACTCAACCGCATCGTTTGGTTCGTTCCGACGATTCTCGCCATCGCAGCGCTGACGTTCATCATGGTGCGCCTGACGCCAGGCAGCCCGTTCGATGTCAGCGACAAGGTCAGCCCGGAACAAATTGCCCAACTCGAGCGGCTGTACGGTCTCGACAAGCCGGTCCATGTTCAGTTCGGCAAGTACATTTGGAACGCGGTTCACGGTGACTTCGGCGTTTCCTACCACGCACGCCCGCAAACAGTGAACCAGATCATCGGCCGAACCTTCCCGGTCTCGCTCCATCTTGGTCTGCTGGCGACCCTGTTCGCGCTCGGGATCGGATTGGTGCTGGGAACATTGAGCGCCATTCACCAGAACGGATGGATCGACTACACCTCCGCAACGCTGGCCATCCTCTTCTACAGCATGCCGAGCTTCGTACTCGGGTTCCTGCTGATTCTGTTATTCGTCGTTTATCTTCCCAAGCAAGGTCTGGATTTCGGGTTCAACGTGGGCGGATGGGGTAGTCCCAAGGACTGGATCCTGCCGACCATCGCGCTCGGCGCCGCGCCGCTCGCCACGATCGCTCGCTACACGCGATCCAGCATGATCGAGGTCATTCGCTCGGACTTCGTGCGAACCGCCAGAGCCAAGGGCCTCTCCGAGAATGGCGTGATCCTCAAGCACGTCCTGAAGAACGCGCTCGTGCCGGTCATCACGCTGATTGGTCCGATCTTCGCCGCTGTCGGCACCGGTTCGTTCTTCGTCGAGCAGGTGTTCAACATCCCGGGCATGGGCAAGTTTTTCGTCACGTCCATGCAGGTCAAGGATCAGCCCATGATCCTGGCTGTGGTGCTGCTTTATGGCGTTTTCCTTGCGGCGATGAACCTGATCGTCGACCTGGTCTACGGAATGATCGATCCACGCATCCGGTACTGATCCGCAGGTTCCGGCTAGCCGCCCGGAATGATGAGGAGCCTGTCGCTCATGGTCCAGTCAACGTCCAGCACGTCCACCGGAGCCGCCGACGATCCTGCCCTGACGGGTGGAGGCGGTACGGCGATCGAGGTGACCAATGAAGCCATCGCGGCGGCAACCCCGCGCCTCGCCACGGTCGGGGATCTTTCCAGCCGAAAGCAGCGAAGCCTGTGGGGCGACGCCTGGCGGAGACTCCTGAAGAACAAACTCGCGGTCATCGGCCTGACTATTGTGGTGCTGTTCTCGCTCATCGCCATCTTTGCGCCGCTGATCGCGCCCTACGGCGAGAGTGATGTCGTCGATATCCGGTTGGCCAAGTACGGCCCGAGTTGGGAATGGCCATTCGGCATCGACGCGAACGGTCGCGATCTCTTCAGCCGGGTGATCTACGGCGCCCGAGTGTCGCTCGTGGTTGGCGTTCTGGCGCAGGCGCTCATCCTCGCAATCGGTGTGCCGGTCGGCGCGATCGCAGGCTATTTTGGCGGCAAGACCGACACCATTCTGATGCGCATCGTCGATGTCATTTACGCCGTCCCTCAGTTGCTACTCGTGCTTCTGTTCGTCAACTGGCGCGGACCGGGGCTCATCAACATCTTTCTCGCCATCGGCCTCATTGGCTGGGTGACTGAGGCCCGGCTCGTGCGCGGACAGTTCCTCGCGCTTCGCGAGCAGGAGTACGTCAATGCCGCGAAGGTCGTCGGCGTCGGTGGTTCGTCGATCATCATGAAGCACATTCTTCCGAACAGCCTGACGCCGATCATCGTCGCGTTGACATTCGGCATCCCCACAGCCATTTTCACCGAGGCGGCGCTCAGCTACATCGGCGTCGGCATCCGCCCGCCGCAGGCCAGCTGGGGCGCGCTCGTGGGTGAGGGGAGCCGTGCCGGGTACATCCAGTCATCCCCGCACATGCTTCTCTTCCCGGTTCTCGCGATCGGGTTGACGATGCTGGGGTTCACCTTCCTTGGCGACGGATTGCGCGACGCACTCGACCCCAAGGGCAACGACTGATGTCATCCAGGTCGCCGGTTGCGGTCCACGCGCCGGCGACGCTGCTTCCCGTGGCAACGGTTGTCGCGGTCTCACTCGGGTGAGCGGCCGGACGCGGGTGCGATCCGGCTGGCGGGAATCCGCTGGAGGACGGCGGAGCGCGTGAAAGGAGGGCCACCGGGCCGCTCAGTGGACGCCGGCACGCAACAGAACCCGCCGGTGTTGCCGTATGATTGACCAAACGCATGCATCGTGCAGCGTCAGAATGGAGGAACGCGAATGTCCTTCAACGATGAGCAGCTGAAGCTGCTCACAGAGCGGTTCAAGGCGGTTGGCGTCGATCGCCGAACGGTCTTCAAGATGGCGGCGGCGGCCGCTGTTGCTGGCGCACCGGCTTTTGGCCCGCGCAAGTCCACCGTGTTCGCCCAGACCGAGGCTGGCCCGGATCAGACGTTCTACAGCTACGAGCTGGTGAGCGACCCGGTCTCCTTCGACTGGAACCTCAACCTCTACTGTGGGGCTGAGACCGAAACCAATGCGGGCCTGCTCACCTTCGACGCGGACCTCAACGCCGTCGCCGACTGGGCCGAGACCTGGGCGCCGAACGAGGACGCCTCAGTCTGGACCTTCAACATCCGCAAGGACAACACGGGCTGGACCGACGGCAAGCCCGTCACTGCTGGCGACTTCGTGTGGTCCTGGGCCCGCCAGCTCGCCCCCGAGAACGGCGCCGCCTACGCAGGCTTCCTCTTCGACGTGAAGAACGCCGAGAAGTTCAACACCAGCACCGCGAACCCGGATGGCACCCACACGGATGCCGAGGGCAACCCGGTGACTCCCGAGGATCTCGGGCTCAAGGCGATCGACGACTGGACCCTCGAGGTCACCTGCGAAGGGCCGCGCGCCTACTTCCCGCAGGTCGTCGCGTACCAGGCTGCCGTTCCCGCCCCCCGCTGGGAGGTCGAGAAGCACGGCGCCGATGTCTGGGCCAGCGGCGAGGTGCCCCTGGTTTCCAACGGCCCGTTCAAGCTTGACAACTGGGAGCACGATGTCCTCATCGAGTGCTCCAAGAACGAGAGCTACTGGAATGCCGCCAACATCAGCATCCAGAAGCTGATGGTTCCGATCACACCCGGCGGCACCGAAGTCCTCGCATTCGAAGAGGGCAAGGGCAATCAGCAGCTCGACTGGGTGTCCATCGGCGCCGATAACCTCGAGCGGTTCACCACCGACCCAGAGCTGTCGAAGAACGTCAAGAAGTACGTCTACCCGGGCATCTGGATGCTGGTCCCGTCGAACGGTCTTGCGCCGTTCACCAATGACGAGGTCGGCCTCAAGGTCCGCAAGTCCCTGACCCATGCAATCGATCGCGCCCGTCTGGTCGAACTGACCAAGGGCATGGTCATCGAGGCGTACTGCATGGTTCCGATTGGCGTCTACGGCTTCCTCGACGATGCCGAGTTCGCCGAGACCCTGAAGTTCGACAAGGACCTCGCGCTCGGGGAGCTCGTCGGCACCCCCTTCGAGGGTGGGCAGGGCTGGCCCGAGATCACCATGAACATGCGCGGTGGCGAAGAGGTGTACAACTCCAACCTCATGGCCAACGACATCGTCGCCCAGCTCAAGGAAACCCTTGGGATGGACGTCAAGATTCAGGTCTGGCCGGAAGCCTCCTGGCGGCCGGAGTTGTTCAAGAACGAGTGGCAGCTCACCTGGATTCGCTGGTGGACCGACTACCCGGATCCGAACAACAGCTACGGCGACATGTACTACAGCAAGAAGAACTCCGGCAAGCGCCAGTCCTGGAGCAACGCCGAGTTCGATGACCTCGTGGAGAAGGGCAAGTCGGTTCCGGACCCGGTCGCTCGCCTTGACGTCTACCGTCAGGCCGAGCGGGTGATCCAGGGCGACGTCGGGTACATCCCGGTGGTCTACCGCCAGGACACCTACGCCTTCAAGCCGTGGGTCAAGAATGTCGCCGTCAACAAGCAGGGTTTCACGGTCCCGTACGGCAACATCTACACCCGAATGTCGAGCCAGGTGAAGATCGAAGGCCGGCCGGCCGAGTAGATCTGTCGCAACGTTCGAGCGATCCGGGATGCCCAATCGGGCATCCCGGATTTGTTTGTCGCGGCTCTTGACCGTGAAGATCGAAAGCCCTACCGTCCCGCGAAGGCGCGTCTTGCGATCACGGGTCCCGGACCTACGTTGTGCGTCGTACGTGCTTCTTGGCCACAGAGTCTATCGGCAGGAGTATCGCGATGAGCCAGACCACTCCCGATATCCAGCACCTTCTCGATCGCTACGCAGCGACAGGGTTGAACCGTAGAACGGTCCTGAAGATTGCAGCGTCGGCCGTCACGGCCGGTGGTGCTGCCGGGCGAGTCGATCGACGCGCCCGGGCGCAGGCGTCCGACGTGTTGCCCGATGAGGTGTTCTATTCATATGAGATTAGCAGCGACCCGCAGTCGTTTGATTTCAACCTGAACCTCTACTGCGGCGGCGAGGTTGCCACGTTTGCGGGGTTGCTCAACTTCGATGCCGACCTGAACGCTGTTGCCGACTGGGCCGAGACCTGGACACCGAACGAAGATGCCTCCGTCTGGACCTTCAATATCCGCAAGGACAACACGGGTTGGACCGACGGCACGCCCGTCACCGCAGGCGACTTCGTGTGGTCCTGGACCCGCCAGCTCGCCCCCGAAAATGGCGCTGCCTATGCCGGCTTCCTCTTTGACATCAAGAATGCCGAGCGCTTCAACACCAGCAGCGCCAATGCCGATGGCACCCATACGGATGCCGAGGGCAACCCGGTGACTCCCGAGGATCTCGGGCTCAAGGCGATCGACGACTGGACCCTCGAGGTCACCTGCGAAGGGCCGCGCGCCTACTTCCCGCAGGTCGTCGCGTACCAGGCTGCGGTTCCCGCCCCTCGCTGGGAGGTCGAGAAGCACGGCGCCGATGTCTGGGCCAGCGGCGACGTACCGCTCGTTTCCAATGGGCCGTTCAAACTCGACGCATGGACGCACGACGTTTCGATCGTGTGTTCGCCCAACGAGAACTACTGGGATGCCGAGGGGGTTTCGATCCGCAAACTCGTCGTGCCATTCGTCCCGATGGGTACCGAGGTGCTCGCCTACGAAACGGGCAAGGGCGATTCGCGACTCGATTGGGTCGAGATCGGAGCCGACAATCTCGCCCGCTTCGCTTCGGACCCGGCGCTTGCCGAGCAGACGCGGAAGTATGTCTACCCGGGCATCTGGATGCTGGTGCCATCGAACGGCATTGCGCCGTTCACCAACGATGAGGTTGGCATCAAGGTTCGCAAGGCGCTTACTCACGCGATCGACCGAGATCGTCTGGTGACGCTGACGGGCGGCGCCGTAGTGCCAGCGAACTGCATGGTTCCGATTGGCGTCTACGGCTTCCTCGATGATGTCGAGTTCGCGGAGAACCTGAAGTTCGACAAGGACCTCGCGCTCGAGCAGCTCGTCGGCACCCCCTTCGAAGGCGGGCAGGGCTGGCCCGAGATCACCATGAACATGCGGGGTGAGGAAGAGGTCTACAACTCGAACCTCATGGCGAACGACATCGTCGCCCAGCTCAAGGAAACCCTTGGGATGGATATCAAGATTCAGGTCTGGCCCGAGAAATCCTGGCGGCCCGAGCTGTTCAAGAACGAGTGGCAGCTCGTCTGGATACGCTGGTGGAGCGACTATCCGGATCCGAACAACAGCTACGGCGACATGTACTACAGCAAGAAGAACTCGGGAAAGCGCCAGTCCTGGAGCAATGCCGAATTCGATGATCTCGT
>CAIPGK010000669.1 GCA_903864575.1 uncultured Chloroflexota bacterium | reverse complement strand
GGGCCGGCCCTTTCCATTCAGCAGATGCTCACCCAGGATATATCCGTTGTCGCTCATGACCATGACGATGGTGTTGTCCGCCCGGTCGACACGACGGACGGCGCGCCAGATGTTGTCGAACGCGGCATCCACGGAAAGCAGCGTCGCAAGACGGCGGCGCTCCTTGTCGTCCAGATCGGCGATCTCCTGCGGATTCATCGGCTTGCGGCGGCGGATCGATTCCGGCTTGTCGCTGACATCCGCCTCGTTCCAGGCGGGATTGCGTGCAGGGACGCCATCGCCGAACGCCTCCCTGAACTGGCGATTTGGCGTCGCCGGTCCTTTGGGCGCTTTGGGCGTGAAGAAGAGCAGGAAGGGTTGCTCCGCCGGGGTCTCCTCGATGAAGGCTATGGCGTGCTCAGCCAGCACGTCGGTGCTGTAGGCATCACCGGTATACGCCTTCGTCTCGCCGTTCTCGTTCAGTTCGAAGTCGAAGTAGTCCAGTTCCGATGTGCTGTACCAGCGGTCGAGGCCGGGCGCGATCCTGCCGCTCGGGGGCGCGCCGTTGAGGAACTTCCCGACCAGCCCGGTGCGGTATCCCGCCTTCTGGGCCGCGTTGTAAATGGTGGAGCGATGACCGATGCCGTTCTGCATGGCGGTCCAGGCGTCGATCCCGTCCCCTTCGTTCTCCAGCACGCCGTGGTTCTTCGGCAACTTGCCGGTGAACAGGGTCGCCCGGGAGGGGCCGCAGATGGGGGTGTTGACAATGAAGTTCGGGAAGACCGCGCCCTTGCCGCCCACGATGCGCGAAATCTCCGGCAGCGCCACCCAGTCGGAGGTTCGCATATCGTCGGTGACGACAACGATCACGTTGGGGCGGCCAGCCGCGCTCCTCGTGCGGACGCGCCCCGGTTTCACCACGGGCCCCGCGATCTCGTCCGGCCGCTCCTCGGGCGCGTCGCTTTCAACGGGCGCGGCATCGCGGCGGCGGCTGCCGATCCCACTCCCATCCTCGGACGGCAGGAATCCCGGGATCGCCATCGCTCCCATCCGGGAGAGCAGTGAACGGCGATCCAGTCGTGTCAGCATCGAGTCACTCCGGGCACGGCGGGATGCGGAAAACGCCGCTCGCCCGGATGGTAGGTCATCCAGTGCCCCCCGTCCATGAGCGAACGGTGAAAAATTGCGTACGTACGCTTCGTTTCGAGGATTCAGCGGTGCGCGGCGGCAGGCGGCTTCCGGTCAGGCAGGCGCAGGTATGCCGAGCGCGGCGGCGGTTTCCAGCAGCGCGGCAACGGTTTTCGCCGGCAGCTCGACCCCCTCCCGCTCGCGCCGGGCCCGCGTTTGCGCCTCGGGGTCGCCAGGGATGCGAACGGCATCGACCCCGGGCGCGGGCGGCACGTCGCGGATCCGGTCCGCGATGCCGGTCGCGACGCTGGTTGCCAGCCCATCGGACCGAAACGCGCCGACGTCGATGGCGATGAACAGCGCGCCTGCCGAGGCGAAGATGCCGCCGTGCCCCTCGTCGCCCGTCCTTTCCGCACCGGTCAGCGCCTGCCCGAGGAGTTCCGCGAGGACCGCGAGGGCATACCCCTTGTGGCCGCCGAACGGAAGCAACGCCCCGCCTGCGAAGAAGGCATCCGGGTCGGTGGTCTGGCGACCCTCCGCATCGACGATGGACCCCGGCGGCAACGGCGCGCCTCCGTCCCGCGCGACCATCACCTTGCCGCGGGCAACGGCGGTCGTGGCGAAATCGAGCAGGAACGGGGACCCATCATCGAGGGGAAATCCCGCGGAGATGGGATTGGTTCCGTAGGCCGCCTTCGCGCCGCCATGCGGCACGGCCAGCAGTTCGCCGGAGCCGATCCCGCCGACCCACGCCATGCCGATGCACCCGGCCGCGCTCGCCTGCTCGGCATAGGCGCCCAACCGCCCGAGGTGATGACACCGGATCAGCGCGGCGGCGGCGATCCCGAAGTCCTTCGCCCGCGTGATGGCGAGGCCCATCGCGGCGCGCCCCGCCGCCTGCCCGAATCCCCATCCACCGCTCACCAGCGCCGTCCCGCCGCGATCGGAGAGGACCTCCGCGCGCCCATCCGGCACGATCTCGCCGGACGCAATCGCCCGGGCATACTGGGGAATACGGATCACACCGTGGGAATCATGACCGGCGAGGTTGGCGTCGACGACGTCCGCGGCCACCGTCGCCGCGATGTCCGCCGGGGTTCCAAGCCGTTCGAGCACCTGCCGGGACATGGCCCGAAGGTCCGCCGCCGCCCAGACTGCCGTTCCGGGTCGTTCGCTCGTTTCGCTCACAGGACATCCTCGCTTGCACGCCGAACAGCCAGCGATCGCATTGTCGCAACGCGGCGCTGCAGGCGCATCCCAGCCAGGATCAGGGCTGCCCCGGCGGCAACGCAGCCGCCAGGTTGGCGATGGTTCGCCCCCAGACCGGGTGGACGGCATCCGGCGCGATCGCCGCGAGCGGCTCCAGCACGAACCGCCGGAGATGCATCCGGGGATGGGGCAGGATCAGAGCGGGCGTGACGATGATCCTGCCTTCGTGCAGCAGCAGGTCGAGATCGATGGTCCGCGGGGCGTTCCGGTAGGGGCGCTCCCGGCCCAGCGCGATTTCGATCTCCTGCAACCCGCGCAGCAGGGCATGGGAATCCAAACTGGTGCGCAGGGCGATGGCGCCGTTCAGATATGGCGGCGCGACGTTGGGATCGGGCCATGCGGGCGTCCCGATCAGCGGGGAGACGGCCTCCACCGTGCCGAGCGCGCCCATTCGGCGGATGGCCTCGGCGATGGTCCGCTCGCGGTCCCCGAGGTTGGCGCCGACCGCTACATGGGCAAGGCTGCGCGAATCGCGAATCATGCCGGGGGAGCGGGCGGCAACCTGTCCTCGATGCCGTCCGGGCCGCGCACGATGGCGTCGGTCATCAGGGCCACCCGCGCCATCTCCCGCACATCATGCACCCGCACGATGTCTGCGCCGCGCGCGATGGAGAGCGCGACGGTGGCAGCGGTTCCCTCCAACCGGTCCTCCGGGGGCGTGCCCAGCACATGCCCGATGGTCCGCTTGCGGGAGGTGCCGGAGAGAATGGGGCGCCCAAGCGTCCGCAATTCGTCCATGCGGTTCAGCAAGGTCAGGTTCTGCCGCCAGTCCTTGCCGAAGCCGAATCCGGGATCGACGATCAGCGCTTCCCACGGCACGCCAGCGGCAAGAGCGCGATCCAGCCGCCGCGAGAGCTCCCGCAGCACGCTGGTCACCAGATCACCACGCCCATCCGGCGGAATGTCGTGCATGACGACGGCGGGGACCCCGGCCCGCGCGACGACCGCCGCCATCTCCGGATCGCGGGTAAAGCCGCGCACATCATTCACCAGATCGGCTCCGGCGGAGAGCGCCACCTCGGCGACGGCCGCCTTGCTGGTGTCCACCGAGATCACCACGTCCGTCGCTGCGCGGACGGAACGGAGCACGGGAAGCAGGCGGCCGAGTTCCTCCTCGGCGGTGATCGACGCGTGACCGGGCCGGGTGCTTTCCGCGCCGAGGTCGAGGATATGCGCGCCGTTCGCGACAGCCAGCGCCGCCTCCCCCGCAATGGCGGTTGGGTCCATGCCCGCCCGGCCGTCGCCGCTGAAGGAATCGGGGGTGACGTTGAGAATCGCCATCACGAGGGTGCGCTCGCCCCAGCGGAGCTCGCGCCCCATCCAGCGCGTGGGAGGAATCATCACTGCCCGACCCCGATGATGCTGAAGAACTCGGCGCGCGTTTCCGGCCTTCGCCGGAACCCGCCGCGCATGGCCGAGGTGACCATCGTTGCGCCCGGCTTCTGCACCCCGCGGATGGTCATGCAGGTATGGGCCGCCTCGATCACGACGCCGCAGCCGTCCGGATTCAGCCCATCCATGAGCGCGTCCGCAATCTCGCTCGTCAGCCGTTCCTGCACCTGCGGCCGCCGCGCGAAGCCCTCCACGAGGCGGGCGAGCTTGCTCAGCCCAACGACCCTCCCCTCCGGGATATACCCAACGTGGGCCACCCCGGTGAAGGGCATCAGGTGATGCTCACACAGGGAGGCGAAGGGGATGTCCCGCAGGATCACCATCTCCTTGTGCCCCTCGTCGAAGGTGACGCCCAGGTGGTGACGAGGATCCTCGGCCATGCCGGCGAAGAGCTCGGCGTAGGCCTCGGCGACCCGCGCTGGCGTCCGCTCCAGACCCTCCCGGTCCGGGTTCTCTCCGATCGCGAGCAGGATCTCCCGCACCGCCCGCGCGATGCGCGGCTGATCCACGCCGCGGGCCCCGCCGCCATCCGCCAGCATTCCCCTCGCCAGGTCGTCCATCACCCCTCCCCGGTCAGCCGCGGACGCGGGTGATGCGCACCCCGGCCGCGTCGAGAAACATCCCCTTCAGCCCCACCTCGGGCTTCCGGACGGTCACCTCTATGACCCGGACTGGCGGGAACCCGGCCAGCACATCGGCGGCGATCGCCTCGGCGACTGCCTCGATCAGGTCACGCGGCTCCCCCTCCATGATGGCCTTCACCCGCTTCGCCACCGCGCTGTAGTTGACCGTCCGCGTCAGATCGTCAGTTTCGCCGGCGCCGCGCAGGTCACACCGCATCCGGACGTCAACGGTGAACCGCTGGCCGCGAGTGCGCTCCTCGGGGTTGACCCCGTGGTAGGCGTAGAACCGCAATCCTTCGAGAAAAACCTCATCGTCGGCATCCATGCCGGGAGTATAGGCGGGGAATCGCGCCCATCACCGAGGATGGTCGCACGGCGGTTACATGACGCATTCATGATTCGGGCGGAAGTGCTGTTGGTCCTGAAACTCGGGAGCGCCGGCACGACCCCCGCTCCGCTGGGGACGGTCCGGTGGTATTGTCCGTTCAACGTGTACGTTCACCAAGGAGTCCAGATCGCGGTGCGCCGACGTTCATTCCTTGCCGGTTTGGCCGGTGCGATTCCGTCGCTCGCCTCCCGTGCCTCCACCGAGGCGCGCGACGATCGGCCCAATATCGTGGTCATCCTCACCGATGACCAGAGCAGGGACTCCATTCCCTTCATGCCCAATCTCCGACGCTATCTGGCGGATGAGGGTGTGACATTCAGGAACACGGTGATCCCTACCCCCGTGTGCAGCCCGTCGCGCGCGACCATGTTGACCGGCCGGTACGCCCACCAGTCGGGGGTGCAGCGCAATACCGGCAGCGACGGTGGCTACAAGGCGTGGAAGGGCAAGGGCAACGAGCGCCGCAACCTCCACTCCTGGTTCAACGAGGCCGGGTATCGCACCGCACTCATCGGCAAGTACTTCAACGGCTACCCCGATGGCGCACCCGCCCCGCGCGGCGTCGATTACGCCGCCTTCGCGAGCACCGACGCGCGCGAGGGCGACGGCTACAGCGCAAAGAGCTTTACCCTGACCATCAACGGCAACATCCGGAACGGCGGCGGCTACCGGACGGACGTGCTCAACAAACTCGCCATCGATTTCATCGACGACTGTCCCGCCGAGAAGCCGCTCTTCCTCTGGCTCGCCCACAAGGCGCCGCACGGCCCGTACGAACCGGACAAGCCGTACAAGAACGATTTCGGCGGCGAGCGTGTCCCCCGCACCCCCGCCTTCAACGAGGAGTCGGTCGCGGACAAGCCCGGCTGGGTGCAACGGGGCCCGCTCGACGCCAACGAGGAACGCGAGATGGACAGCGCATGGCGGAGCACGCTCCGTCTGCTGGAGTCCGTCGATCGCGGCATCCCGGAGATCATTCGGGCGCTGGAGCGTACCGGCAGGCTCGACAACACCTACATTTTCTACCAGTCCGACAACGGCTATTTCTTCGGCCAGCACCGCCTCTGGGCCAAGGCCGCGCTTTACGATCAGGCCGCCATCTTCCCGATGATCGTCCGCGGCCCCGGCCTCCCGCGTGGCGTCGAGGACACCCGCGTGGCATCCACCATCGACCTGCCCGCGACCTGCCTCCAGGTCGCTGGAGTCACGCCCAGCCGCAAGCAGGCTGGCCGCTCGCTCCTGGACGAACCGAGCCGGGTCTGCGCGTTGATGGAAGTCTGGAGCATGAACGATCCGAAACGCCCCACGATGGGCGGCCTCCGCGGGCAGGATTGGGCGTGGATCGAGTCCGAGGGATTCGAGGAGTACTACGACCTGACCACCGATCCGGATGAAGTGGAGAACGCCGTCGATTCCCTCACCCCGGCTCGCCGCGCCGCCCTCAAGGCGCGTCTGGCCGCGCTCCGGCAGTGCCGCGGCCGCGGTTGCATCGGGCTCGAAGACACCGACATCCCGGACTGACCGCGCGCCCAATCGTCCCGCATCACGGGGTCGTGGCACGGCTCTTGCACGTCATGCGGGGCGCGGCAGACATTCGGTCAGCAGCGGCCCGAACTCCGGGCCGGTCGGTTCTGCATTCCTACCTCCTGCCCGCACGCGATCAACGCAGGAGCGCCCATGATGATCTACGACGTTACCTACCGCGTCGGCCGTGAAG
>CAIPGK010000668.1 GCA_903864575.1 uncultured Chloroflexota bacterium | reverse complement strand
GGCATCCAGTTCTTCTCGTGGAATCCGTGTCCGCCATCGCTCAGCCACCGGGGGTTGCCGATGGTCCCGGCCTCGACATCGAGGTCGAAGAGCCCGTAGCGGATCATGCGGTAGGGCGGGTCGGCCATCCGCCGCCAGGTCGCCGCGGTGCCGAACCAGCGCTCCCCTACCCGGAACGGGCGCAGGTCTTCGTTGTCACGGACGAGAAAATCCAGGAACCCGTCGTCCGGCGTGCGGTCGATGAGCGGGCGCGGCGGGCCGATCGGTTCGAGGTCACCGTCCAGATCGATCGTCTGGTAGCTGGTCCGCACGGTCGAGCCGCCGTCGGCGGGGTAGTAGGTCGTCGGAGGCTCGAACACATAGTTGGAGGTGCGAACCGTCAGGAGATAGCCACCATCCCGCGCCGCGATGGAGGGATTGAACGCGGACCAGCCCGGACTGAGCGGAACCACGAGGGCGCGCTCCCGGTACCCTGGCAGCACGTCGCGCAAGATCGGCGCATAGTGGACCATGTTGCGCCGGGTCGCGCCGACAGCCGCGGGCGGCACGCCGGGCATGGAGAGCAACCGGTCGCAGGCGATGCGGCCCTCCTTGTGGTTGCCCTCGTAGTAGGCGTCGATCGTCCGGCGGTAGAGCCGCTCCCACTCCTGGGGGTCAGTCATGAATGATCCAGCCTCGTCGCTCGCGAGCAGCGGCGGCCGCGTGCGGACCGCCATTTGCATTGTGCGCCATCAGTCAAAAAGATAGTTGGCGATCGGCGTCGGATCGGGTTTCGGCGCGTCCCAGACCAAATGCCCGCCCTCTCGCCAGATGAAGTCGTCGGCGCCGAGTTCGACGAGCCGGTCGTGGATGCGGTCGGCATAGGCGTCACGGAAAAACCGCACCAATCGCTGAATCTCCTTGATCCGCTTCCGATGGGTGTTTCCCGTTGTCTCGGTGTTGTGATACTGGATGTACCCGAGGCGGCGGATGTGAACCATCCGGGTGGTGAGGAAGGTCCGGATCAGCAGTTCATAGTCATCGCAGACATGGACCTCGGGGTTGTGGCCTCCCGCGGCGAAATAGGCTTCGCGCGTCCACGCCCGGTAATGGTTCGGCACGCCGACGATGTGGCGGATCGTGAGGGCATTGATGTCCGGGTAGTTGGTGACGAGCAGATTCCGACCGCCGTGGGTTTCCTCCCGGTAACTGCCGTACCCCATCCCCCAGTTGGAGCCGTAGCTCGCATTCGCGCCGTTTTCGAAGATTTCGGCGCAATCGCTGTAGAAGAATCCGGCATCGGGGAACCGGTTGCGGGCAGCGACAAGATCGCGCAGCGCATTGGGGGTTAGCTCGTCATCGTGGTCCAGCTCGACCAGGATTTCCCCTTTCGCAAGGCCACAGGCGCGACGCTTGACCTCTCCGATATTGCCGCAGGCGCGGTCTGCCCGAAAGACCGAGACACGGTGATCGGCAGCAGCCAGCGCGCTCATCCGGGCGAACGTCTCGCCATCGTCGGGAGAGTCGTCGTAGATGACCCACTCCCAGTTCGGGTAGGTCTGGGCGAGCAGCGAGCGCCATGGCCGGTCGATCTTGTCGCCGGTGAGATAGGTCGGGGTAAAGACCGAGACCAGCGGCTCGGTGGGGAACCGGGCCTTCGTCGCATTGCCGACATAGGCGCCGATGATCCGTGTCGCGATCTGGTCCGGCGGGGTGTCGGGGTCCCCGATGTTGATCCAGCGCCTCCGGATCAGAAGCGGGGCAGCGAGCAACGTCGGGTAGTCCTGGGGATCGCCAAGGGTGACGACCACCTGCGGCCGGTCACGCACAAGGATGGCGGCGAGATCGTCGTCGGTTTGATAGCCTCGCACATCGAAGCCATCAGCCTCGATGGCCGACATCCAGGTGAGACGAATCTGCTCCAGCCAGGCCGGGTCGTCATTCCCGAAGAGCGAAACGCGGACGAGATCGTGAGACATTGCTTCCTCGCGGCCGTCAGACGGCGCCGTTCTCGACGAGCCAGCGAGTGCTGGCGATCCGGTAACGTTCGGACGCGGCAGGGCCGAACTCGCGCCACCGATCCTCGGCGAGCCAGTGCAGGATAGTCTGGCCCAGGTGCTCCGGCGGCGCTTCAATGATGCAATCACCGAACGCGTTGGTCTCGCTCGTCTCGCTGACGACCATGCGCCCGTTGATCAACGGGTAGAAGATACGGGTCTGTTCCTGCCGATGCCACGGTTCGAAGGCGTGCAGGTTGAGGATTATCTTCGCATCGGCGACCGCGCGGTCGAAATCCGGCCCATTGAATCCGAAAATCCACTGGAAATTGACGCGCCCGTAGAACCAGCGCTGCACGTCCTCGATGATGCGATAGCGGCGACTGTTCAGGGATCCGCCGAAGAGAACATCGATCCGAGGATCGGAGTTCGCCGGCAGGCGGCGCAGACGTTCGGTGTAGAGCATCGGCACGACCCGATCGATCGTGACTCCGTGCCACGCGAGAAACGTCACGTTCAGCGGGTCGTAGTCCCAGCGTTCATCCGCCCCTTTCAGGTGCTCGATGACGGTTTCCACCGAATGCCAGGTCACCGACCCGACCATCTGCTCCAGCTGATAGATGATGATCCGCCGCCCCGGATAGCGCTCCCGGAAATGCGCGGCCGGGTGATGCACGTAATCCCCGAGAACGATCACGTTGCCGGCCAGATCTGGCGTATCGAAATGCTCGAGCAGCATCTCGACGACTTGCTCGAATCCCATCAGGTTCGGCAGGTGAATGGCGACATGCCTGCCTTCGATCAATCCCGGTTGCAACAACACTGCCTCGCGCCTCTGATCCATTGACGAGAAAATCTCTGGTGACCCGTCCAGCAATCTCGCCCCGGCTATGGGACGTCGACTCCGTGTTCTTCGCCGGGCGCAACGATTTTACTCTCGACGATCACCCTGCGGTGGGACACATGACTACACGGTTGTTCCCCGGGTGCAGGAATCCCCCAGGGTCATGCCAACGTTGCCAGCCATACCGACATCGCCTTTCGGAATCTCCCGATTCTCCTGAGGCGGCGGCGGCGATCGACAACGATTGCCACGAATCCGCTCGCCGGTGATCCAGAATTGGTGTGGGCGGGTTTCGCCGCGACCAGGAATCCCACCGATCGGGCGCCGATCTCTGCGCGCCCCGGACCTCCACGACCACCGCGAACCTGCAATGCGGCAAGCTCCGCGACACCATTGGGCAGGAATCAGCGTTGTATCATTCGGTTGGGGTTCCGCAGCCGACCTACCCTGTCGATTGCATGATCGCCCACTGCGATTTCCTTGCCATGATGCCGTGAAGCCGGTCCATTCCGGCCAGAACCGTTCCGGAGGTCACCTGCCCGATGACGCACCGTTTCCCTGAGGACGACGTGCTTCGCCTCGGCCGCCGCGCGCTGCTGCTTGGCGCGGCAACCACCGCCGCCGCGCTTCCCCTCGCCGTCTTCGCCCAGGATGACGCCACCGACAGCACCGGCCAGGCGAAAGACAAGGACAAGAAGAACTCCGGCGACGACCAGGGCGACTCCGCCGAGACCGGCATCGCCGAGGTGCCGAGTTTCGGCGCGCGTCGGCCCGGACCGGTGACGCCGCGGTCCAGCCAGCCGGAACGGAAGGACCGCAAGAAGGGGTACATCCCCGTCGAACTCTCCATCCCCGACGCCGCGGTGGACGCCCCGGTCGAGCTCGGCGTCATCTCGCAGGAAGGTGTGATGCTCGACCCTTCCGGCGCCTGGGTCGTCACCTGGTACGACGTGCTCGGCAAGCCCGGCGAGGGCGGCAATGTCGTCATGGCCGGCCACCTCGATTACTGGGACGTGCCGCAGGCCGTCTTCTACTACGTCCCCAATTTGCCCGCCGGCGCCCCGTTGGCGCTGGTGATGGACGATGGCACCGTCTTCGATTACGCCATCGAATTCATCAACCTCTTTGCCGTCGCCGATCTCACCCCGGAAATCATCGCCTCGCAGATCGTCGGCGACACCGGTGCGGAAACCCTGACGCTCATCACCTGCGGCGGCCAGTTCGATGCCAACCTGCAGGAATACCTCAACCGCTGGGTCATCCGGGCCACCAAGGTCTGATTCGAAATCCGGCAGCGCCACCCCGTCCGGACGGGATGCGAACGGGCCCGGGCAATGTCCCGGGCCCGTTCGCGCCGCGTGAACCGGACCCTGCGGTAGCCCCGGCTCGCGCTGGTGTGCTATACGTCCGGCAAGTGCACCCGAGCGGGATGCAGGGGGAATACCGGACGGCGGCGCGCCGGGCCGATCAACAGACAAACGTGCAGGAGAACGATGATGGCGGAGTCGATCCTCGATTTCACCGAGATGCCGCAGGGCGCGGTGTCGCCCCGAAGCAATGGCGAGTGCCCGCGGGGTCACCGGGTCAAGGGCAACCAGTCGATGATCTATCACTCGGAAGGCTTCCCGAACTACACCCAGACCATCGCCGAGCTCTGCTTCGACTGCGAAAAGAACGCGCTTGCCGCTGGCTTCCGCCGCCCGGAAAACGTCGAGGGCGCCGCCAGCGACAAGGGCTGCATCAGCGACCACGACGCCGAGGAAGCGCGGTTGATGAAGCTCGCCATCGAGCAGTCGGGCGGCAAGACCAAATCCGGCAAGGACCTGCCGAAGAAGTCCGTGCCCGCCTACGTCTCCGGCGAAGGCGACAACACCTGCCCGCGCACCCACCCGGTCAAGGGCAACGAGTCCTCCTACTTCTGGCACGTCCCCGGCGGGGCGTACTACAAGATGACCATCCCCGAGTTCTGCTTCAAGACCGTGAAGGACGCCGAGGAGGCCGGATTCACCGCTCCCTCCCGGTAGGTCGCCACCGGCCGCTGGCCGGCATCCCGGCGCGCCCCTCCCTGCTTCTGCAGGCGAGGGGCGCGTTCATCGGCGAGGGCAAGCCTCTCGGGAGCACGCTCCAGCGTCAACCGAAAACAGCCCCCGCCCCTGCGAACGCAGGAGCGGGGGCTGTCTATCGATGAACCGGGCGACCCGGCTACTCGGTGACCTGCACCTCGCGGCCGTTCAGCGGCTGGATCGGGCGCGCATCGAACGGGAACACAGTCCGGTACGCCTCGACCTGCTCGACCGACATCGTCACCGGCTCCGCGAACACGTGCCACCGCACCCCTTCGGTGCACGGCGGTGTGGTCAGCGAGCCCGGATACCGGTAGGTGGTCCGGTCAGCGGGCAGGAGCGTCTCGACGTCGACCATGCCCTGAAGCGTCAGCTCCTCATCCTTGGCAGGAAGCGCGGCAAACAACTCCTTGAGTGTGGCATTCTCCGGTCCCTGCTTGAACATCACACCAAGCACCGCGAGTAATGATCCTGGAATCCGGCTACGTCCGGATCGCATGGCGTCGTCGCTGGCATGGTCGGGCGTAGCGCTGTCGGATGGTTGCGCGATCGACCGTCGAATCACCCGCCGATGCTGGCGAGCACCAGCACCGCAGCGATCGCCAGCGCGACGACCAGCAGCAGCAGCATGACGCTGCGCGGGATTCCGGAGTCCGGCGCACCGGACGGCGCTGCCGCCCGCCCATCCTGCGTCAGCGGCGCAACCGCACGTTCAGATGCAACCGCGGCCGCACTCGCGGTCTCCGGCAACGGCGCATCAGGCAGGAAGAGCGGCTCCCGGAACTCGTGCGGCGATTCCTCCAGGGCAGCACGCATGGAATCCGGTTGAGCATCGGGAGCGCCAGCACGTCCGATCGCCCGCAGCCACGCCGGAAGATCATCCGCGCCGAGAAAGGTCGCGGGGTCGTTCGACAGCACATCCCGGCCACCGGGGGCAGCTGGCGCCGTCGCAACCGTGCTGTCGACAGGCGCGACCCGCAGCCACGCCGGCATCCCGCTTGCCAGCCCGCCATCGGGGATCGGCGGCAGGGTCTCCGGGAGCCGGTCCTCCAGCAGGGGCAGCAGCGGCTCACCGCAAGCAGGGCAGTCCACCGCTCCGGCGGCAGCGATCTTCCCGCAGGCCGCGCACGGGCTCGCGCCAGCCGACGCCGCCCACTGGTTCATCACGCCTCCAGCGCCTGGGCGAGATCGTCGATGATGTCCGGCGCGTCCTCGATGCCCACCGACAGCCGGACCAACCCGTCCGAGATCCCGGCAGCCGCCCGGTCCTCCGGCGTCATCCCCCGGTGGGTGGACATCGGCGGGTAGAGCGCGAGGGTATAGACATCCCCGAGGGTGGTCGCGGGCACGCACATCTGCAGCGCGCCGAGAAATCGGAAGACCGCTTCCTGCCCGGCGTCGCGAATCTCGAAGGCGACAATCCCGCCACGCCGATGGTCGTTGAAGATCGCCGCCGTCTCGCCGAGGTCCCGCAGTCCCGGATAATGCACCCTCGCCACCCGTGGGTGAGCCTGCAGCCACTCCGCGACGGCCTGCGCGTTATCGGACTGCCGCGCGACCCGCAGCGGCATCGTCTTGACCCCGCGCAGGGTCAGGAAGGCGTCGAACGGGCTGGGCACCGTGCCGGTGAGCTTGTTCAGTTCCACCATGTCGGTGATCCGGCTCGCGGAGGAGGCGATCGCGCCACCGGTGACATCGCCATGTCCACCCAGATACTTTGTGGTCGAGTGAACGACCGAATGGACCCCGAACCGCGCCGGGTTGACCAGCAACGGCGTGGCGAAGGTGTTGTCCACGATGACCCGCGTCTTCGTCGCCCTGGCGATCTCCACGAGCGCCGGGATGTTCGCCACCCGCGCCAGCGGATTGGAAATCGTCTCGAACAGCAGCACCCGCGGCCGCTCCTCCTCGAGCACCCGCCGGACCGCATCGAGGTCCATGATGTCCACCCGCGTGGACTTGACGCCGAGGGTTCCGAGGAGGGTGTGGAGCAAGGCCGCGGTTGCGCCGTAGAGATCGCTGGCGGCGACGACGCGATCACCAGCCTGCACCTCGTTGAGCAACGCAACCATCATCGCCGCCATGCCCGACCCGCAGGCAAGGGCGTCGCCCGTACCCTCGAGATCGGCGATGACCGACTCCAGCGCGCGGGTCGTCGGATTGCCGTGCCGGGAGTAGACGAACCCCGGCTCCTCGTTGCCGAACACGGCATCCGCCTGCGCCATGTCCTCGTAGGAGAACGAGGTCGTGGCGTAGATCGGCGTGCTGGTTGGGGTGAACGCCGGGCGGGCGGCTCGCTCGCCACCATGAACGGCACGGCTGGCGAATCCTCGCCCTCCTTCGCCACGCGTGCTCCGACCGGTCGCGCTCGTGGTGCTCACCGCATCTCCTGAGTGGTCGCCTCGTTCATGCCGGGAACATTATGAACGGTTCACCGAGAAGTCCGGCAATCAGGCGGTCCCGCGCTACCGCTCCGCCGTATCGAACAGGATGGTCACCGGCCCGTCGTTCTCCAGCGACACGATCATCTCCGCGCCGAATCTTCCCGTCGCGACCGGCAGCCCCATTCCGCGCAGCGCAGCCGCGACCCGGTCCACGAGCGGGGCCGCCTGCTCCGGCCTCGAGGCCGCGACCCAACTCGGCCGCCGCCCCTTCCGAACGTCGCCGTAGAGGGTGAACTGCGACACGACCAGCATCCCGACCGGCGCGCCAGCCGACAACAGGTCGAGCGCGGACCGGTTCATCACCCCGTCCACGTCGTCGAAGACCCGCAGGTTGGCGACTTTCCCGGCCAGGTGATCGGCCTCGCGCTCGCCGTCGCCATGCGTCACGCCCACGAGCAGCGCCAACCCGGGCCCGATCGCTCCGACCGTCTCGCCGCCGACGGTGACTGCCGCCGTCCTCACCCGCTGCGCGACGATTCTCACCGCCCGCCTCCGGCTGGAGCGACGAGCGCGGTCGCCAGCGCCGCGATCCCCTCGCGCCGCCCAACGAAGCCCATGCCCTCGTTGGTGGTGGCCTTCACCCCGACCGCACCAGCGCCGATGCCGATGGCGGCCCCGATCCGCTCCCGCATAAGCGGCACATGCGGACCGATTTTCGGCGCCTCCGCGACGATGGCGACATCCACGTTCACCGGCTCATACCCGGCTCCGCGCACAAGCCGCGCGCTTTCCCGCAGCAGGTCGAGACTGTCGGCATCCTTGAACCTGACATCCCCCGGCGGGAAGTGCTGCCCGATGTCGCCCAGTCCCGCCGCGCCGAGCAGGGCGTCGCAAATGGCGTGCAGCGCGACATCCGCGTCGGAGTGCCCCTCCAACCCACGGTCAAACGGGATTTCCACGCCGCCGAGCACCATGCGCCGCCCCTCGGCGAAGCGGTGCACGTCGTACCCGATGCCGGTTCGCGGCCATCCCATCCCGGTCATCCCCTCGCGGTCATCCTTCGCAGCGGCATGCCGCGCCGCCAGCAGGGCGTCGGCCACGGCGACGTCGCCCGGATGCGTCACCTTCAGATTCTCCGGCAGGCCTGGCACGATGGCGACCGGCACACCGAGGTCCTCGCACAGCCGCGCCTCATCTGTTACCTCGCGGTCTCCGGCGCGCGCGAAGATGTCGAGCAGCAGATCGCGCCGGAATGCCTGCGGCGTCTGCGCGCCCCAGATGCCGGAGCGATCCACGGTCGCCGCGATTCGGCCACCTTCCACCCGCTTCAGCGTGTCGCTCACCGGCACGGCGACAATGGCCGCTCCGCTCTCCCGCGCCGCCGCAACCGCCGCGTTCCACAGGTTCGGGGTGACAAGTGGCCGCGCGCCGTCGTGAATCGCGACGACCCCGGCATCGTTTGGTGTCGCCAGCACGCCGGCCAGGACCGAATCCTGCCGCCGCTCGCCGCCGGGCACCACGGAGGTCACCTTCGGCCAGACTCCGCTCGCGACAAGTGCCGTCATCTCGGCCTGCGTATGCTCGCCGGCCACGATGACGATGGATTCGATTGCGTCGGCAGCCTGCGCCGCGTCGAGCGTCCAGGCCAGCATCGGGCGGCCCAACAGGGGCAGCATGGTCTTGGCTGGCACGCCGAGCCGCGTCCCGCGCCCCGCTGCGACGATGACCGCCGCCGCGCCGCTCACCGGAACGTGTCCCGCGTCGCTCGCGCCGTGGCGATGGCCGCAAGCAAGTCATCCACCGCCTGCCGGGAGACCGGCGCCAGTCCGAGCGGACGGGTCGGCTTGACCGACAGACCGTGATAGTCGCTGCCGCCGGTCCCGATCAACCCCTCGTCCCGGGCCGCCTGCGCGAGCCGGGAGCGGGTGTAATCGTCGTCCTCGCCGTAGACCGTCTCGATACCCATCAGCCCCCAGGACTTGAGCACCGGCAGCAACTGATCCAGCGCGACCCCGCGCTCCAGCACCTCGCCGGGGTGCGCGAGGATCGGCGCGCCGCCCGCTCTCCGAATGAGCCGGATCATCTCCTCCGTCTCGACGGGCGCGCGGCGGACGTATCCCTCGCGACCGTGCCGGAGAAACTTTTCGAAGGCATCGCCGATCGAATCGGCCATGCCTGCCTCGACCATCGCCCGCGCGAGATGGGGTCGGCCGATCACTCCCATCGGTCCCGCGATCTCCAGCACCCGCTGCGGGGTGATCGCGTCAGCCTTGCCGGTGCGCCAGCCCCAGATCATGTTGATCCGCTCGATCATCTGCCCCATGCGGATCACCCGCGCGCGCTCGTAGACCGCGAGCGTGTCGCGAAGTTCCCGGTCTTCGGGATCGAATCCGTATCCGAGGAGGTGCAGCGGCAGCCGCGCCCCCGGGCGATCCAGGTTCGCCCATGGCATCGACGTGCTGATCTCCACCCCGGGAATGAAGGTGATGCCCGCCCGCTCCGCGGCGCGCGCGGTGTCCGCCAGCCCGGCGACGGTATCGTGGTCCGTGAGCCCTAGCACCTCGATGCCCGCCGCGGCCGCATTCGCGACCAGTTCGACGGGCAAGTCCGCGCCGTCAGACGCTCTCGTGTGGGTGTGAAGATCGACGGGATTCCGCGCCAGTTCGCTCATGCACTCCGCTCCTTGCTGCGTTCGCGCCCGGAACGGCGGACGGCGTGCTGGTGGCCGTCATTCGCCTTGCGCATCTCCCCCACTCAGCCACCCTGACGCCTTGACCCCGATCGTCTCCGATGATCCGCCTCACCCGCCCTTGCGTCATCCCGACGAAGGAGGGATTTTGTCGGTCTCCCTGAAACCAGGAGTGCTCGTACTGCACCTTGCCGGTGACCCGCCTGGCGCTCATTCGAAACTCCGGGGGATCGCGCGCCTTCCCGACATGCAGCACACACCGGAGCGCTCTTCGCGAACCTTCCCGAGCGGAAGCGACGCGTGGCGGAACCCGCCGCTATCGCGGCTCGACCACCAGCAGAATCGCCGTCCGGTCTTCGTTCTCGATGGTCACGTCAATGAAGGCAGGCAGGCAGACCGCCTCGGTGCCCGTCTCGCGCAGGTACTCCCGCGCGATGGCGACCGCCTTCACCGCCTGGTTCGTGGCGCCTGCCCCAATGGCCTGCACTTCCGCGCGGCCGCGCTCCCGCACCACCCCGGCGATCGCTCCCGCTACCGCGCTCGGGCGGGACCGGGCCGACACCTTCAGCACGTCGCCGGAGGTCTCCATCCCGTCCACGGCAAACTCGGCCACTGGCTCGGCCAGCAGCGCCGCCGCCACCTCGCCGAGCCCAGCGGACTCGGGCATCTCGGTCACGGCAGCCGCAGCGGCCCAGGCCGGAACATGCGCCTGACGCTCGCGTTCCATGGGCATCGACGCGGCAACCGGGGCGACAGGAGCGGCCGCGATAGCGGGCTCTTCCACCACCGAATCGTCGTCCGGGGGAAAACTCGTATTGAACGGGTCGATCTTGATGTCGCGCAGGTCCAGTTTGCTGAAGAATCGATCCACGTTCCCACTTCCCTCCAGTACGTTGCCGCGATTCCGGGAGAACGCCGCTCCCTGTGCGTCGCCTATCCCTGCCCGTCGAGCCGATCGACCCGCCTCACCGCGCGGCACCCGCCGCGCACCGGATCGAACTCGAAGAGCGCCGCGTTGAAGGCCACCGGCCCATCCGCCACCGACAGCCGCGAGGAACGATACGACAGGAAGCGCCGCAGCGACGCGTCGATGTCCATGCCGATCACCGAATCGCGCGGACCGACCATTCCCAGATCGGTCACATACCCGGTATCCCCGGGAAGCACCCGGCCATCGGCGGTCGGTACATGGGTATGCGTCCCCGACACGGACGACACGCGCCCGGACAGGTGCCACCCCATCGCCTGTTTCTCCGACGTTGCCTCGGCGTGAAAGTCTACGACAACCATCGGGCGGGGCGTTCGCCGGGGCATGTTTTCGAGGAATGCATCGGCGGCGCGAAACGGGTCGTCCTGCGGTTGCATGAAGACCCGGCCAATCAGGTTGAGCACCGTCAGATCGTGCCCTTTGACCCGGATGGTGATGCTGCCCGATCCCGGCGCGTCCGGCGCGAGATTGAGCGGCCGGATCGCGCGGAGGTCGTCGTCCGCGAGTACCTGCGAGATGTCCGGATGGTCGAAAGTGTGATTGCCCCCGGTCAGCACGTCGCAGCCCGCGTCGCGAAGCTCGCGCGCGGCGCGAAGGTGAACCCCCCGGCCGTCGGCGCTGTTCTCCGCGTTGCAGACCACCGCGTCGATGCCCAGCTCCCGGCGCAACCCGGGCAGCAGGCGGGCCACCGCCCGCCTGCCCGGCGTGCCCACCACATCGGCGATGTGGAGCACGCGCACCACGGTTGAATCGCTCATCTCGTCTGCATTACCGGGCGTAGTCGGTCGCCCGCGTTTCGCGGATGACCGTGACCTTGATCTGACCCGGGTACTCGAGACTCTCCTCGATCTTCTTGGAGACGTCGCGGGCGAGCCGCGCTGCGCCGAGGTCGTCGATGGTGTTCGGCTGAACGAGGATGCGCACCTCGCGTCCGGCCTGAATCGCGAAGCTCTTCTCCACTCCGTCGAAGGAGTTGGCGACACCCTCCAGCGCTTCGAGCCGCTTGATATAGGTCTCGACCATTTCCCGCCGTGCGCCGGGGCGAGCCCCGGAGATCGCATCCGCACAGGCAACGATGAAGGCCTCGACCGTCGCCGGTTCTTCCTCGCCGTGGTGAGCAGCGATGGCGTGGACGATCTTGGCGGAGCGGCCAAGCCGCTTGGCGATGTCCGCGCCGATGAGCGCGTGCGGCCCCTCGACCTCGTGGTCGACCGCCTTGCCAATGTCGTGGAGCAGTCCGGCCGTCTTGGCCACGTTGGTGTCCGCGCCGAGTTCACTGGCGATCGCCCCTGCCAGCAGGGAGACCTCCAGCGAATGTCCGAGCACGTTCTGCCCGTAGCTGGTGCGGAACTTGAGGCGCCCGAGCAACTTGATCAGATCCGGATGCAGACCGGGAACGTTCGCCTCGTAGGCGATCTTCTCGCCCTCCTCCCGCATCACCTGATCGAGCTCTGTCCGCGTCTTCTGGACGATCTCCTCGATCCGGGTGGGGTGGATGCGACCGTCCTGCAACAGCTTCTGCAGCGCCCGCCGGGCAACTTCACGGCGCACCGGATCGAAGGAGGAGACCGTAACCGCCTCCGGCGTGTCATCGACGATGAGATCGACACCGGTGGCCTGTTCGAGCGCGCGAATGTTGCGCCCCTCGCGGCCGATGATCCGGCCCTTCATGTCGTCCGACGGCAGGGGGATGGTGTTGACGGTGGTCTCGGCGACGTAATCGGAGGCGATGCGCTGGATGGTCGTCGCGAGAATCTTGCGGGAGCGGCGGTCCGCCTCCTCCTGCAGTTCGAGATCGAGTTCGTGCAGGCGGCGGGCCGCCATCTGGCGCGCCTCGAGTTCCACTTCCTGCACCAGTTCATCGCGCGCCTCGGCGGCGGTCAGGCCAGCCACCCGCTCGAGTTCGGACAGGTGGCGATTGCGCGCCTCGTCGATGATGATCTGTTGCGCCTTCTTTTCATCTTCCCAGGCGGATTTCGCCTTGATGAGGTCCTGCTCCCAGGCGTCCTTGGCG
>CAIPGK010000667.1 GCA_903864575.1 uncultured Chloroflexota bacterium | reverse complement strand
GCGGGTTCGATTCCTGTCGGCGGCTCCACCCGATAACCGCATGAAATCAGAAACAACGACCGGGCTGGGGGTGATGCACTCCCGGCCCGGTGTTCTGGGCGAATCTCAAGGGTCACCAGGTCTCGACCCGGCCACCCCGGGCCGGACGTCGGCTCTCCAAGCGAAGATCATCGATCAAAAACGCGGGCATCGCCCACTGGCTCGTCGACGGGAGGCGTCGAAAACGTCAAGCCGGCCCTCGCTCACGCACGCCGGCCTCCGGTCATCCTGCCGTCGCGACGCAGGTGACGATGCTCCCGAGACGACGTACCGCAGGATGACCGAGCCAGCGACGAAACCGGCCCGGGGAGCGCTCCCCGGGCCGGTCTCATTTCACGCAATCAAGGACTGCCGATTGTCCAATCCGCGGTTGGCGGCGATCAACCTGGGCAGGAGGCGTCGTACTCCCAGATCGAGATCCGGTTGTTGCCCGTGTCCGCAACCCAGACGGTGTCCACCTTCGGCGTCTTGTCATAGGCCGCAAAAGCCGCCATGAACGCGATCCGGAACGGATTGGCGAACTCGCCGAGTTGGTCCCCAAGGTCCCCGAAGACGCCCTGCGCCACCCATGCGCCGCTCTTCTTCTGCCAGACCGAGAACCGCTGGTTGAAGGTGTCCATCACGAACACCCGGCCGTCGCTCGCCGTGGCCACGCCGAACGGCTGGTTGAACTCGTCATCCCCGTCGCCGCCGGAGCCGAAGTTCTCGACGTGGGTCCAGGCCTTGCCGCTCCGCTGCCAGACTGAAATACGATTGTTCCCGGTGTCGGCAACGTACACCGTGCCGTTTCCATCCACCGCCACGTCATAGGGACCGTTCAGCTCCGCCGCGTCAGATCCCGACGCGCCGAAGTTCGAATCCCAGAGGTACCGTCCCGTCTTCACATCCGGCGCCCACACCGAGATGCGGTCGTTGTCGTGGTCCGCCACATAGGCGTAACCGTTCTTTTCATCCACGAAGATGCCGCGTGGCGCGCGGAATTCGTCATCCCCGGTCCCGCGCTGGCCGTAGGTCGCGATCGGGCGAGAGAGCTCGTCCAGCACCACGACCCGGTTGTTCCCGGTATCGCAGATGTGCATCCCCCACGTCAGTGACACCGAGATGTCGTACGGCTGGCTCAGGCCGAACTCGCCCGTCCGGTCGTAGACGGAATCCCGGTTCCACACTCCCTTCGTCCGGCCCCAGAAATCGATCCGCGAGTTCGCGCCCGCGCCGTCGGCGACCGCCGCCACCAGCGTATTGGCGTAGGGGAAAACATCGACCCCCGGCGGCAGGTCGAACTGCGACGCGCCCGATCCCGGACCACTGCCGAAGGTGAGCGAAGGCGTCCATGTGCCGCAGCAGGCGTTGTTGTTGCAGGTCGTGACCCCGGCGCAATCCGCCGTCGTTCGGCACATCGCGCAGGCGCCCTGAACGCAATAGGGGTACAGCGGGTCGTTGCACGGCTGGGGGCACGTCTGACACACCCCCGTGACGCAGTACTCATTCGCTGGGCAGTTCGCGTCGCTCGCGCACTCCTGGCACACGCCGCTCACGCACCACGGCGTCGCGCCGGAGCAGGCTACGCCGCCGCCGCACGTGCAGGAGCCGTTCGAGCAGGTGTCGGTCGAACCGGAACAGGTCTTGCAGTTCGTTCCGCCCTCGCCGCAGGCATCCACGGCGTCGCCGCCGTAGCACACGTCGTCCTCGATACAGCCGCTGCAGGCCTTGCATTCCTGGTTGCGGCAGGTCTCCCCCTTGCGGCATTCGACGCAGATCTCGCCGTTCTTTCCGCACATGGGGGACACGTTTCCGGCGCGGCAGACATCGCCCACACAGCAGCCATCCGGGCAGTTGCTGGGCGTACACGGCTTGCCCGGAACACACTGACCTCCACTGCAGGTCAGCTTGTTGCAGCACTCGCGATCCTCGGTGCAGCTCTTGCCAGCCTGCAGGCAGCGGCACCGCCCTTTCTTGCGGTCGCAATGTCCCGTACAGCACTGGTTGTTTCGCTTGCAGCGGTTGGCCTTGGCGCTGCCATTGCCGCAGGGCCCCTCGATTGTCGGCCCATCGAAGGAGGCGGCATCCGCGGCATCCGCGGCTGCAGCCGCCAACCGGCCTGTAAGCAGCGCGCCAACCGCCATGGTGAACCCACGACGACGCGATGCCGTTGCCCCGACCAACCGGGCGATCCGGTCGAAGTCACGTCTGTCCATTCCTCGAATGACCCTTTCCAGCCATCTCTCGGCTGTCCTTGGCGCTCCCCGAAGTTCGTCGAAGCGCGTTCTGGAATCCCCCCAGCGGTTACGGGTAGCCTAACATGTGATCCCAACCGATTCTGCCGCGCCGTCGCCCGCGATTCACCTGCAGGCATCGCCAGGGTTTGCCGCCGCCGCGCTACTGGCCACGGCCACTACCGGGGCGCGACGCGATTCGCGCAAGGATCTCGGCACTCGTCGGGAAGCGGTCCCGGGCGCGCTCGACGTAGAGCGACGCCGCCGCGTTGCCGAATGTCAGCGCCTCTCCCACCGGCAGGCCGCTGCGGAGCGCATGCAGCATTGCGCCATCGAACACATCCCCCGCGCCGACCGCGTCGGCCGCCTCTACCGGGTACGGATCGGCAAATGCCGCCTGATCGCCATACCGCGCCAGACTGCCCTTCTCTCCGAGTTTCACGACGACCAGCGACGGACCATCGGCGAGCAGCGCGGCCGCAGCCTCCACGCCGCCGTCCTCCCCGGTCATCGCGGCAGCCTCGTCCCGGTTTGGCAGCGCGATATCCGCCGCCGCAAGTTCCTCCCGAATAGCGGCGGTCATCTCGGGCGGCCACCCCGCGGGGTCCCATCCGGTATCGACGATGGTTACCGCGCCGCCCGCGCGCGCGCGCGCCAGAAAGGCCTGCGCCGCGCCGGGCGGCAGTCCGGGAAGGTTGAACTGGCCCACCAGGCAGAGCACATCGCTCCCGCCCGTGGCCTCCCAGATCCGGTTGAGCAATGCCCCATCGACCGCCGCCGCGCAGCCGAACTCCGAGATGAACGCCCGCTCGCCATCCGGCCGAACTACACCCACCGTGACCGGCGTCGCTCCCGGCAGCGAGACCACACCCGACACATCCACGCCATGCGCCGTGAGGTCGTCGCGGATCATCCGCCCGAAGTCGTCCTCCCCGACCGCGCCGATCACCGTTACGGGGGTTCCGAGGCGGGCGAGCGCGCGGGCGAGGTTCGCCGCCTGCCCGGCCGGCACGAGCGACTGTCCCCGACCCGCCACTTCCTGCCCCCAGCCGGGCAGGGCGGGAACATTGCGGATCACCAGGTCGATGCAGAGATTCCCCGCGACGCAGACCCGCCGCGACGCCCGAATGCTCCCGATCGCCGCCGGTTCCATCCCGCCCACTCCCGCTGCCTCATGCGCGCTCGACCGGCGCCGGCGTCGCGGCAACGAGGCATCGCCGGTGATGCCCCGCGCCGCAACGATGGGTATTCTGTCCTAGTACTCACCCCAGCGCTTGCCGATCTTGCCCATCCAGCGGCGCTCGTCGACATCGTGGTTTTTCTGCGCCGCCATCTCCATCACCCACCACTCGGTCGGGACGAACAGGGCGAACGGCGCGAAGAGATCGCCAAACTCCGGGTAGTCCGCGGCATCGAAGATCAGATTGCGCGCGCCCTTGCTCTCGCAGAAGCGGACCGCCTGCTGGGAAACATGACGCGAGGCATCCGTTCCGAGCAGGTGCAGGAAGGCGCGCCGGTCGTCTCCTGCTCCAGCAGGCGGCACGATCTCGATCGGCCCATGGTAGAACTCCCCGCCATCGACCGGCGCAGCGTCCTTCCACAGGTTCTCGATGATGACGCTCAGCGAGAGCTTATAGGCCAGCCCGTAGTTCGGGCCTGATCCCATCACGTAGAAGGCATCGACATCCGCCGCCTTCCGGGCAAGATCGCGAGCATGGTCCCGCGTCCGGGCCGCCTGCGTCTCCATCTGGCCGGGCAGCGCCAGGAGCCCTGACCACAGCGCCTTCGCCGCGTCCGCGGATTCCCCGCGACCCTCCATGATCCCGGCCGCCAGCGCATAGCAGATGGCAAGCGGCGCGGTGAAAACCGCCTTGCTCCGGAAGTCGAGCACGGCGTTCGCGCCCTGCGCGAGCGGCGTCTCCGTGGTATTGGTGACGGCGATGGTTCGCGCCCCGCGCGATTCGGCGTACCGCTTCGCCTCCAGCACTTCCGGGGTCTCGCCGGAGTAGCTCGCGAGCACCACCGTCGCGTGCTCATCCACCGCCAGCGGCGCGCGGCTCAGGAACTGCCACCCGGTCGACACGCTCGCCGGCACGCCAGTGAAACGCTCCAGCAGGTAGGCCCCGCCATGCATGGCCGCCAGCGATGCACCACCGCCGATGAACCACACCCGGGCCTGCGGGTCGGCCGCGATCTCCGCCGCCGCCTCGGCGATTACCGGCGCGAGCGGCCCGTTAACCCGCTCAAGCGCCTCCGGGGTCACCAGCGAGGTGAAGAAGAGCGCGTCTGTGTTGATCCCGTACTCCGCCGACACGTGCAGTTCCCTTTCCCGTTCTCCTGCCATCGATCCCGTTGCCGGGACCATCCCGTCACGACGGCCCCGGTCCCTCCGGGTTGCCGTGGCGGGGCGACTCGTCACTCGCGGACCAGTTCAATCCGGTAGGCATAGGCGTCTGGCCGGTAGTGGTCTGTCTCGGCCAGCACCAGCCGATCCTCGCGGTTATAGACGCGGCGGACGATCCGCTGCAGCAATGCGCCCGGTTCGATTCCGAGAAGGCGCGCCTGCCTCGCGTCCGCCGACGCGGGCGCGGGCTGCTCCACCGCGCGGTGGGCAGGTGCTCCGGCCTGCTCCAGCGCGGCGAAGAGCGACCCGGTCGCCAGCGCATCTCGCCCGAACCGCTCCGGCGCCTCCGCCACCAGCCAGCCGGGCAACCACGAGACGTGGATCCCGACCGTCGCGCCGTCGGCAAGCAGCACCCGCTCCACCAGCCACGCCGGGCCAATGCCACCGGTCGGCCCGAGTTCACCGAACAGCGGATCCGGCGGCTCTCCCCACCCGGCCTCGATCACCCGATAGCCCGGCTCCATCCCCGCCGCGCGGACGTGCTCACCGAATCCGGAGAGCCGGGGCAGCCACGCCACCGGCCGCCGCGGCTCGCGAACAAAGGTCCCCCGCCCGGCCGACCGCTCGACCAGGCCTTCTCGCTCCAGATCGGACAACGCCTGCCGGACCGTGATCCGGCTTACCCCGAACCGGGCGATCAGTTGGGACTCAGAGGGCAGCCGGTCGCCGGGTCGCGCCTCTCCCGCGGCGATCTGCCGTCTCAGGGTCGTGGCCAATTGCCGGTACAGCGGCGCTGGAGCGTTCCGCTCGAGAGATGCCGTCATGGTCGCTCCCTACCTGTCATTACAGGTCCTTCGGTATCCTACCAGACCGGATCACGGCTCGAACCCGATACCCCCGGCGCCACGGGCATGCGCTGCCGGGCGCGCGCATCGGACTCCGCCGGCCCGGTAGTGAGTCAGACACACGTTGGCGCGGGCTGCGCCAGCCATTCCACCCGCGAATCCGGCGCCGATCGCGATTCCCCCGGCAGCGATCGCTCCGACGCCGACCCGCCGCTCATGCCCGACGACGATCGGCGACGTACACTCGCAACCGAAAGGAGTGGACGCATCATGAGCGAGCGTCTCCGCGATTCCGCAGCCGAGGCCCGCTGGCAACAGGCGCGCCGCGTTGTACTCGCCCGCGACGGCAGGCGCTGCGCCGAGTGCGGCGGGACCGATTCGCTTCACGTCCACCACCTCGTGCCCCGCGCGCTCGGCGGCCAGGACGAACCCTCCAACCTCATCGTGCTCTGCGAGGGTTGCCACGCCGCCCGCCACACGGCCCTCCAGGGCAGCCTCGGCGCGCGCGCCATGCGGCGCTGGGCCTTCAGGCTGGCAAGGCTTGTCGACCACCGCGGCGAACTTCCGCCGGACGCCGCTCATCTGCAGGCTGTCCTCCGCGCACTGGGCAAGGAACGCTTCCGCGACGGCCAGCTTGCAGCGGTGCTGACCGCCCTGCGCGGCGAGTCGATGCTCGTCGTCCGCCCGACCGGATCCGGCAAGAGCCTCTGCTTCCAGGCCCCGGCCCTGCTCTCTCCCGGCGCGGCCTTCGTGATCTCGCCGCTCAAGGCGCTGATGGCCGACCAGATTTCCGACCTCACCGCCCGCCACATCCCAGCGACCTTCATCAACTCCGATCTCTCGCACGAGGAAAAGCGCCTCCGCTTCGGGCTTCTCGACGACGACGCGGTGAAACTCCTTTACGTCGCTCCGGAGCGGTTCGATCCGGCCTCGGTTCGCAACCCCGCCGAGATCGCGCGGCTCGCTGCCGCCCGGCCGAGTTTCCTGGTGATCGACGAAGCCCACTGCATCGACCGCTGGGGCGATGGCTTCCGCCCGAGCTACGGCCGCCTTGCCGAAGTTCGCCGTGCGCTCGGCAGCCCCCCGGTTCTCGCCTTCACCGCCACCGCGGGGACCGCCATGCAGGGCCGCATCGCGGACTCCCTCGGCGTGCCGCACGCGATCCGTCTCGTCTCCGACATCGACCGCCCGAACATCGCCATCCTGCGCGCCGCGATCTCCCGGCCGGACGAACGACTGGCGGCCACCGAACGGCTGCTCGCCCGCGCCCGCGCCGAGGGTGGGAAGATGCTGATCTTCGTCCCCTCCCGCCGGATGGGCGACGATCTCGCCGAGGTCTTTCGCGCCCGCGGGCATGACCTGCCCTTCTATCATGGGCAACTCCCGGCCCCGGAACGTGAGGCCATCCTCGGCAGGATGACCGGAAGGTTGCGGCCGCCGCTCGACGCCCTCCTCTGCACCAACGCATTCGGCATGGGGATCGACATCCCCGACATCCGTGTCGTCCTCCACTGGGCAGAGCCAGGGTCGGTGGAGGACTGGGCGCAGGAATTCGGTCGAGCGGGCCGAGACGGCCGCCCCAGCCTTGCCGTCACCTGGGACTGGCCGGGCGGCCGCTCCCTCCGCCGCTTCATGACCGAGCGCTCAGCCGAGGCCCACGCCGCAGCGGCCGGCTTGCCGGCGGACGAAGCCCAGCGTCGCAAACTCGACGAATTGCAGGACCTCGAACACATCATCGGCAGACGGGACCGCTGCGCCCGCGCCATGTTCCTTGCCCACTTCCGCGATGAGCAGCCAGTTCGCCAGTCCCTCGCCATGCGCATCGCGGAATGGCTCTTCTCCGAGCGGCAACCAGTCGCCCGCGGGACATTCTGCTGCGACGCCTGCGACCCTGACCGGGCCGCCCGCGCGCTCGGCTACCGCGATCGCCGCGGCCTTGCCGCCGCCGAAGGGCGCTGACCGCGAACCCCGCGCAGCGCCGCTCATCCTCCCTTCATCCTGCCGAGGCACCATCAGTGCGTCAGGACGCGCAACGTCGCGGGGCCTGACACACCGGCGATTCGCCACGACCACAGGAGAACCTCCCATGCTAACCCGAAGAACGATCGTCCTGGCCGGCAGCATGCTCGCGCTACCCTCGGCGCGCGTCCGCGCCAACGCGTCCCCGGCAACGCCCCAGGCTGGCGACACTGCCATCCACGTTCCGGTACAGGTCACGGAATGGGAAATCGATCCGGGCCAGCGGGTGTTCCGCACCAGCCAACCATACCGCTTCATCGTCGCCAACCAGGGCGCGCAGACCCACGAGTGGGTGATCGAACGTGCGGGTTCGAATGACGAGCCGCTGGAACGGGAGGTGGCCACAGGCGACGCTCCGAGCGAGAGCGAACTGGAGGACATAGAGCCAGAGACTGACAAGACGCTGACCTGGACCTTCGCCGACCCTGGTGACTACACGATGACCTGTCACATCCCGGGTCACGCCGAGGCTGGCATGCGCACCCCATTCACGGTCGTCGATGGCGCTTCGGTGAAGGTGGTCGCGGTCGATGCAAGCGAGTACGCACTGAGGCTCGCGGTGGATACAGTCCCGGCTGGCACGCCGGTAGCCTTCGTGGTGACCAACCACGGGAAGCTCACCCACGAGTTCGTGCTGGAGCCGAAGGGAGCGAGCGACGATCCCCTCGAGAACGGCGGCGCAACGTCGGAGATCGAAGACATTCTGCCCGGCGCTCGCCGCGAGATCATCTGGACGTTCGCGCAGCCGGGCGCGATCCAGGTGGTCTGTCACATCGCGGGCCACATGGAAGCCGGGATGATCGCCTCCCTGACGGTGACGGCCTGATCCCGGGCCGTTGCGCCACGCACGAGCGAGGACGACCGGATCGGTCGTCCTCGCGGTCAGAACATCTTCAAGACACGCGGATCAGCCCGCGGCGCCGCGCTCCATCTCGTGCGCAAGCAGCACTGCCTCGGCCACTTCCTTCATGGATTTGCGCGTGTCCATGCTCGTCTTGCGAATGCGATGGAAGGCCTCGGCCTCCCGCAAGCCGTGCGTCTCCATCAGCACGCCCTTGGCGCGCTCGACCACCTTGCGTGTTTCGAGCGCCAGCTCGAGGTCGCCGATCGTGCGCTCAAGCGAGCGGAACTCGTCGAACCGGGCCAGCGACAACTCGATGACCGGCATCAGTTCGGTCGGGCGGAACGGTTTCACCACGTAGCCGATGACGCCGGCCTCGCGCGCCCGCTCGACCAATCCCTGATCGCTGTAGGCCGTGAGCAGGACGACCGGCGCGATCTTCTCGCGGGTCAGTTCCTCGGCCACGGAAATCCCATCCAAACCGGGCATCTTGATGTCCATGATGACCAGATCGGGCAGCATCTTGCGGGCGAGATCGAGTGCGGTACGCCCATCACCCGCCTCACCGATAACGTCGTATCCCATCTCGGTCAGCATCTCGCGCAGATCCAACCGGATCAGGGACTCGTCGTCCGCGATCAGAATCCGGGCCGGCGTCGGCGCGGCAGGTTGCATGGTGCTCATTCGGCAGGTCCAACGAACGGCCCCGGGACAGTCATCGGCCCGGCCCACGAACCACCCGGCCACATGCCGGGGGGTAAGGATGTACGCGAGTGAAGTTGGATGGTCGGGGCGAGAGGATTCGAACCTCCGACCACCGGTACCCCATACCGGTGCGCTACCGGGCTGCGCCACGCCCCGACTGGTCTGAAGTATACCACGCGGCCTGCCTCCCGATGCCAAACCGGACCTGTGCCCGGACACCCGAACCAGCGTCTGGAACGGGCCGGAACCCGCCGCTCTGTCCACGCGTTCTGCAAGTATCATGCCCTCGTCGTCTGGAGGTTTGCACCCTGATGTGGTCGTTTCACGTTCACCGCCTGCTGTTTCCCGTCGCGGCTGCGCTCGCCATTGTCGGGGCGATCCCCGCACCCTCACACGTCGTTGCTCAGGCCGCCTCCTGCGAAGATTTCCAGTACTTCGAGTTCGCCCAGGCCGTCTATGAGGACGATCCCTCCTCGTGGTCCGCCCTCGATCCCGACGGCGACGGCATCGCCTGCCCGGATCTCGCTCCAGGCGTCGCTCCGGCGCTCTGGACCAACGCTATCCCGACCGGCGCGACAAAGGTCGATCTCGTCCGCGTCGTCGATGGCGACACCATCGTCTTCGACACCCCGGCCGGCGAAGACACGATTCGTATCTTCATGACCGACACGCCGGAGACGAAGAACCCGAACGATCCCGTCGAGTGCTTCGGCGCGGAGGCGACTGCCTATACCCGCTGGCTTCTCGAACAGAGCGCCGACATCTACCTCGAACGCGACATCACCGAGCGGGACAAGTACGACCGCTTGCTGCGCTACGTGTGGATCGATTTCGGCGGCGGCTTCATCATCCAGCTCAACGAAGCCATCGTCCGCTCCGGGCACGGCATCGTCGTGACCTACCCGCCGGACGTGAGGTATCTCGATCAACTCCGCGCGGCACAGGAGTTCGCGATCCGCCACAACCTCGGCCTGTGGGCTGCCTGCGGCGGCGCGGACACCCCGCTCGGGCTCGCGGCGCCGGTCCCGGCCCCTCAGCGTGTCGCCCAGCAGCCAGCCCCCGCGCCGCCAGCCGACAGCGGCGGCGCGTGCGACCCGTCCTACCCCGATCTCTGCCTTCCCTCGTACCCCGACCTCGACTGCAAGGAGATCCCGCAACGCCGGTTCCGCGTGCTCCCGCCAGACCCCCACAACTTCGATGGCAACCACGACGGCATCGGCTGCGAAAGCGACTGATTCCCGCTCCGGAACGTGGGCGGCGGCGCGTCCGCATGCGATACTTTCGCGAGTGGCTGACGGTCGCGGAATGGGTTATGCCTGCCGCTCCGCAGCGTGGGAACGAACGCGGATGGTCCGGCGTTCTCCCAGTCGTCGGACGATTGTTCGTCATCTTTTCCCCACCCCGCCCGGGTGCGTTCCAGGAGGCCTGATTTGCCGAAGAAGCCGCAATATCGCAAACCCACTACGCCGGCCCCCGCGCCGACGACCGAAGCTCGCCCGCGCAAGGAAAACCCGAACGCGGTGACCGTCGATGGCAAGGTCGTGGACGCGTTGCCGAACGCCATGTTCACCGTCGAACTCGACAACGGCCATTCCATCCTCGGCCACCTCGGCGGCAAGATGCGGAAGAACTTCATTCGCGTGCTGCCGGGCGACCGCGTCGTCGTCGAACTCTCGCCCTACGACCTCACCCGCGGCCGGATCACCTTCCGCCACCGCTAGGGACGATGTCGAGCGGCCACCCCGTCATCTCGGCGGATCGGAGGGCCGATGGAGTCATTCACCTACAGCGAGCTGGAATGGCACGACATCCTCGGTTGCCTGCCATTGCTTGTCAATCCGACCATCCGCGAGGAAGTGGTTGGACCGCTCGTCGATCGCGTCGTGGCCATGAGGTCCGGAGATCCCGACGCTCTCCTCACCCTCGAACTGGATGATGCCAGTTCGGTGGCGGTGCACCGCGCCCGGCATATGTGCCTCTCAGCCGAGTTGCCCTCGGAGGAGGCCATGGCCGCCATCGCCGAGGCCGAAGCCATCATCCGGGAACACCAGCAGCGCACCTGAGCCTCCCCGCCCATCCTCATGGGCGGCGGGCGGCCTACGTGCGCCCCGCAGGTCCGGTGATCCCCCGCCCTGCTAGCCCTCGCCACCGAAACGGCGAACGCCCCCGCGAACGGCGGCGGCGTAGGCCTCCAGCGGGATTTTCGGCGTCCTGTCGGCGGCGAGCATTCCGTTGGCTTCCTGGTAGGTGTCCGTGAACTGCGTGTAGCAGAAGCCTGCCAGCATCCTGCAGCCACGCACCGCCAGCAGCATTTCGGTGAAATGCGCCGTGAACGCCGCCTCGCTCTCGGCGCGGGCGTACCCCCACGTCGCTCCGGCTTCCGACGGCGGCGTGAATGCGATCCCGCCGAACTCCGTGAGCATGATGGGCTGGCCCCGGTGGTCGTGACCTTCCAGCGTCAGTTGCCGCCCAAGCGGCCGCACCCTGCCCAGCAGGTTCGGGACGGACGACCCATTGCCATACCGCTCGGCCAGCAGCGCCGGGTCGTCGTCGTAGTCGTGGATCGCGACGATGTCGGTCGCCGCGGTTTCCCAGCCATCGTTTCCGATGACCGGCCGGGTCGGGTCGAGCGCCCGCGTCAGGTGATAGAGCCCCTGGATGTAGTCCCGCTGGGCCGCATCGACCGGCAGATCGGGGACGCCCCAGCTTTCATTGATGGGAACCCACGCCACGATGCACGGATGGCTCACGTCCCGAAGCACCGCCTGCGTCCACTCCGCGCTGACCCGCTCAACGCTGCGTCGACTGAACCGGTAGGCGCTCGGCATTTCGCCCCACACGAGCAACCCGAGCCGGTCTGCCCAGTGGAGATAACGGGGGTCCTCGATCTTCTGGTGCTTTCGCACGCCGTTCAATCCCATTGCCTTGGCAAGCTCCACATCCCGCCGCAGGGCATCGACCGACGGCGCCGTCAGCCCACCACCAGGCCAGTACCCCTGGTCGAGCGCCATTCGAAGGTAGAGCGGCCGGCCATTGAGCAGGAATCGCCCACCATCCACGCGAACGCTTCGCATCGCGGTGTAGCTCGCCACCTCGTCGACCACAGCGCCGTTGGGATCCAGCAAGCGCGCGTGAACGTCGATCAATGTCGGAGTGTCCGGGCTCCACAGGAGATCATGCCTCGCGTCGTCGATGCCCGGATCGAGCAAGGCGATCCGCCGGTTCGCCTCGCCGGAGACCATGAGGTAGCGGTCGTGGGCAAGCATCCGCCGGTGCGGGCCGTCTCCGACCGAGAGGGTCAACTCCAGCGTGAGATCGTCCCGGCGCGGACCGGCGATCCGTGCCTCCACGCCGATCTCCCAGCGTTCGAGGTTCGGCGTCCACCGCAGCAGATCGATCCGGCACTCCGGAACCCGTTCGAGCCAGACCGTCTGCCAGATGCCGGTCGTCCTCGGGTACCAGATGGCGTGGGGTTCTCGCAGCCAATCCTGTTTCCCCCGCGGCTTGCCCAGGTCGTGCGGGTCATCCCCTGCGCGGACGATCACCTCATGATCGCCGTCTCCCCGCAGCAGGTCGGTGACGTCGATGGAAAACGGGGTGTACCCACCTTCGTGGTGGCCCGCGCGTCCGCCATCGACCCAGACCGTCGCCTCATGGTCGACCGCCCCGAAATGGAGCAGCAACCGGTCGCCGCTCACGGGCTGGAAGGCTGGAACTGCAAACCGACGCCGGTACCAGACCGCCATCGTGTACGACTCGTCGCCAATGCCGGAACGTGGCGTCTCCGGCGCAAAAGGGACGAGAATCGCCCGGTCGAACTCGACCTGCTCCGGTCGGGACATCGTCCCCTCGCGGTCGAAGGCAAACTCCCATACGCCATCGAGCGCGGTCCACTCCGCGCGCTGCAACTGGGGCCGGGGATGCTCAGGCGAGATCGACGGACGCACGGACACGCTCCTCTCGTGAATCGCCGAAATCGGCTGAGGGATCTTACGCGACGCCGTCGCGTCCGCCGCTCAATTCCATTGGTCGGTGAGCTTGACTCCCCGAATGACGCAGCACCCCGTCGATCTCACCGAGTCACGCATTGGCTTGACAGACTCGTGCCGGGCTATGGCACGATCCCACCAAATCAGGACGGGGTGTCCGGAGAAGGAGCAGATGAATGACGATCATCCGAACCAGCATCGCGGTAGCAACCGCCGGGATTGCCGCCGTTTTCTTTAGCGGGTCGGTCTCCGCGCAGGTCATTACCGGGTATGGCGGTCTGGACGGCGTTGACTACGACTGCTGGGACTTTGCGACGCAGTACGACGCGCAGTACTACTTCGAGTTGGATGGGGGAAGCGTATACAACAACGCCGACAACCTCGATCCAAACCGGGATGGTTACGCCTGTGCGTCCGGGGACTTCGAGTACTGACCACCACAGCTGAAAGCCGCCGAGGCACGACCCCCCGGCGGCTCTCGATCAATTTCCCCGAAGTGGGCCTGGCTCAGCCAAGCGGCCCGTTCTGGATGGAGTCGATCCCGCCTTCGGCGAGAGCGTCGAGCGCGACGATCAACCCGTTCGTATGGGTCGCTGCGACAGCCGCGTAGGCAAAGGAGAGCATCTCCTCGTCGTCCGGCCCTTTCCAGGTCGTCCCCTTGGCGGGGTCGTTGACGATGGTGGTCAACGTGCCCTGCGCCATCTGGCGAACGAGGTTCCGGGTCCATTCGAGTTTCTCGGCGTTGCCGCCCACCAGCATCTCGCCGGCTTCCCGGTTCTCGGAAATGCGCTTCAGCACCGCATTCGCGATGACGAACATGGCCAGGATGTCAACCCGCTCATCCTCCGGGTCGATCTCCGCGCCAGTCGCCTCGTAGAACTGCTGCCGCAGGTTCTCGTCGAGAAAATAGCCTACCCCGGTTACCATCTCGATCAGGTCGTCCAATTGTTCCTGCTGCTCGTCCACTCGATCCTCCTCCCGTTGCGTTCGTACGCAGCATACCCCAGCCAATCGCGGCACAATGCAACAAGACGCCGACCCGTCGCGTCCTCGTTAGCACATACTCGCCGGGAGCCTGCCGTGACCGCATCATTCGTACCCGAACTCACCCCGAACGTCGTGCATCCATGGGTCGCGGCTGGCCGCGACCGCGTGCGCTTCGCCGTCAGCATCTACCCCAATCCGCCCGACTGGCCCGGCTTCATTCGGCATGTCCGTTGGATGGAGGATCACGGCATCGACGGATACTTCTCCTACGATCACCCGGCGGCCAACGCCGATTGCTGGACCGCCCTCGCTGCCCTCGCCGCATCCACTTCCACGATCCGTCTCGGCACCGCGATCGACTGCGTCTACTATCGCTCGCCCTACCTCCTCGCCCGGCAGGCCGCCGACGTGGACCGGATCAGTGGCGGCCGCCTCGTGCTGGGGATCGGCATCGGCGACCGCCCGGACGAATTCGAGATGATGGGGATGACCTATCCCCCTGTCGGCCAGCGCTTGCGCGCGCTCGAGGAAGCAATCGTCATCCTGCGCGGGCTTTGGTCCGGCGAGCCATTTGCCTTTTCCGGGGACCACTTCACCGCCAGCACCCCCGGCGGCTTCCTTCCCCCGGTGCAGCAACCGCACATTCCCATCATCATCGCCGGCGGTGGCGAGAAGGTGACGCTCCGGCAAGTCGCGAAGTACGCAGACGCCTCGAACATGGGCGCTCACGAAAGCATCGGCGGCGCCTACTCCGCCGAAGACCTCGCCCGCAAGTTCGACGTGCTGCGCGGCTATCTCGCGGAACATGGCCGCGCGCCGGAAAGCGTCCTGCGCACCCAGTTCACCATGCCGCTGATCGTCGCGGAAACACGTGATGCCCTTGCCCGCAAGATGGCGGCGATGCCGCAGGACGTCCTCGCCTGGTGCGGCGCCGCGCTCTTTGCCGGCACGCCCGACGAGACCATCGCCTTCTACCGCGATCTCACCGCGAAGGGCTTCCAGTACTTCATCGCAAACATCCTCGCGGGAGACGAAGAGACCGTCGAACTGCTCGCCGAGGCCGTGATGCCCGCGTTCGCCTGAAACCGCCGAAAGTCCGGGATCGCGGAACGCAGAACGGGGTTCGCGCGTTCATCTTCGTGACAGGAACCGGGACGGCGAGGCCGTCGTCCCGCGCCCGCGCCGCCGCCGGCCCCGCAGCCGGCGACCGTGCGGCCCGACGGGAAAGGGAGCGATGATGGATCACGAATCGTTCGACCGATTGGCGCGGATCGCCAGTCAGCCGAAAAACCGGCGCGGGGCGATTGCCCTGGTGCTCGGTGGCCTGCTCGGCGGATCGGCTGCCGCAGCCGAGGCGAAGAACAACAACAAGAACAACT
>CAIPGK010000666.1 GCA_903864575.1 uncultured Chloroflexota bacterium | reverse complement strand
TCGTCATCGGCGCTGAGACCGGTCAATTCCCGATGAAGGAGGACGCCCGCCCTGACGAGATCGCTGAGGAGCGCCGCGTCCTCTACGTCGCCCTGACTCGCGCGAAGGAGCGGCTGTTCATCCTGTGGACGACCTATAGCGACCTCGGTAACTGCGAGCAGTCTCCATTTCTGGCGGGTGTCCTGCCGTCGCGTTGATGGCTGGCGCGCCTCACGCCTCCGCGAGCGCCTGCCGTACCGCGGCGACGCTGAGGGCGACATCTTCGGGGCCGGTACGCCAGTTGGTGCAGGAGAGGCGCATGGCCCGCATTCCCCGCCAGGTCGTCGCGCTGAACAGGGCATCTCCGCTGGCGCAGACGGCCGCGGTGATGGCGTCGGTGCAGGCGTCGTGGTCGGCGGAGGTTGCGCCGGGCCGGTGATCGGGAAAGCGGACGAGGCCCTGATTGAGGGTCGGCGCCCAGAGCGGTTCCGCGCCGGGCAGCGCGGAGATGCCCGCGTGGAGTCCCGCCGCGCAGTCGCAGCAGCGCTCGATCATGGCGGCGACCCCCTCGCGGCCCAGGCTGGCGATGGCGGCCCAGGTCGGGATCGCGCGGGCGCGGCGCGACCACTCCGGGGTCCAGTCGCACTGATCGCGGGCCTCGCCGTCGTAGGTGATGTAGGCCGCGCGGTGGGAGAGCGCGGCGCGGTGCGCCTCCGGGTGGCGGGTGAAGGCGTACCCGCAGTCGTAGGGGACGTTCAGCCACTTGTGGCCGTCGGTCGCCCACGAGTCCGCGAGGTCGATCCCGGCGACGAGGTGGCGGAAGCGCGGGCTGGCCGCCGCCCACAGGCCGAACGCGCCGTCGACATGCACCCATGCCCCCCGCGCCTGTGCCAGCGGGATCAGCGATTCGTAGGGGTCGCACGCGCCGATGTTGAGGTCCGCCGCCTGCAGGAGCACGATGGTCGGCGTGTCCGGCGCGCTCTCCAGCGCGCCGGCAAGATAATCGGGAGCGAGGCGCCCGGACCCGTCCACCGGCAGGCGGTGGATCGCGCGCTGGCCAAATCCGATGAGGCGCGCGGCGCGCTCCACCGAGCCGTGGTGGGATTCGCTCGTGAGGATGCGGATGGGCGGCGCGCCGAAGAGCCCATCGCGCTCGACATCCCAACCCTCCCGCGCCAGCAAGTGATGGCGGGCCGCCGCGAGGCAAGTCACGTGCGCGCCCTGGCAGCCGGTAACGAAGGCATAGCTGGCGTCGGCTGGCAGCCCGAGCAGGTCGAGCAGCCACGCCCCGGCGGCCTCCTCGATGACCGAGGCGGCCGGAGAGCCGGCCGCCATGACGGCGTTTTGATCCCACGCCGAGGTAAGCCAGTCCGCGGCGAGCGCCGCTGGCAGCGCGCCGCCGTTCACCCAGCCGAAGAAGCGCGGCCCGGCGGTCGTCACCAGCCCGGGAGCCATCCGGCGGGCAAGATCGTCGATCACCTCCTCGGGGGGGCGGCCGGTCTCCGGCAGTGGCTCGATCAGCCGCGCCCGCATTTCGGCAATGCCCGCCTGCGCCGCTGCCGGGAGCTCGTTGACGCGCTCGAGGTAGTGGGCAGCGTGGCTGGCGGCGGCGTCGAGCGCGGCCTGTGTCAGGACGGCGGGGGAGCGCGAATCGGTCATGCACGCCTCGCATGGGTGGCGCTGGCAGCCGCGCCAGCCGACAATGACGTGGAGGGAGGATACTGGAGAGCCGGGGGGGGCGGTGACAGAAACGCGTCACCGTGACACGATGACGGCTGGGCGCGGAGATGCGCCGGCCACACGCCCGGAGTCGCCCGATGAATGGGTTGAAGCGCGTTCCAACCTACGTCGTCTCCCTGCCGGAGCGGAGCGCGCGCGCCACGGCGGCGCTGCTCGGCGGCGCAGTGAAGGAGACGGGGGACGCCCTGCTGCCGGACGCGGTCCGGGCCTCGCGCCTCTACCAGACGAGCATCGGCCGCCTGCTGCGCATCGTCGTCGAGGGGGTGGGGGGCGTCAGCGGGGCCTATCCGCCGGATGGGGTCTCGACCGGCGACCTGATGAAGCGCAAGGCTGCTGGCAACGCGATCGAACTCGCCAGCATTGTGGCGACCGGGTTATCGCCGCTCTGGGTGCTGGCGGCGGTCGCGGACATTACCGGGGGGTCGAAGGCGTACCTCGCGGAACTGGTCGCCCAGTTGCGCGCCGACGGCCTGCTCCCGCCCGACGCGGACGCGACGGACTACGACGACCTGCTGCGGCGGCTTGAAACCTCCTCTGGCGCACTGGCGGACGCAGTGGATGTGCCGCCCCTGTCCATCGAGGAGGCACGGCACGCCTTTGAAACCCTGCGGAAGCAGGGGCGCAACCTGCCCGGACCGGATGAACTGGCGGCGTTCTGGACCGATCTCCGGGCGGCAGCCCGCGCCGAGGGCATCTCGACGATGGAACTCTCCGCGGCGCTTGGCGCGGCCGCTGCCCGAGCCGGCAAGGAGATCGGCTCGGAACATCTCGCCGAGTTCTACCGCGGCCAACTGGATGACATCCGCGAGGCAGGGTTGCCGCGCTGGCTGATCGCGACGGCGACGCCCTACGCGGCCGGCGCGCTCGCCCAGTTCGACCCGGCCCGCGGAAGCTACACCGAACGCGCCATCGACTGGATGGGGCGCCGGAACGAACGCGGAACACCCGCGGCGCGGCCTCCGCTCGATTGAGAGCCGCGCGGACGCCCGGGTCACGGCGCATATGGGCCTCCTGACCCACACCATCGGATACCTGATGCACGGGGGAGACAGGGCATGATTGGACCATGATGACTGGATCGCACCATGGCTGATGCTGGAAGCGGCGGCAATGGAACGGCGGGACGCTCGTGGTCCCTGCGTTCCCGGTTTCTGCTGGTTGCCCTCGCGTGCCTCCTGCCGCTGCTCGGGGTGACGGCCTACGTCCTCTTCTCCAGCATCTCCCACGGGCGCGACCAGTTGATCGACGCCCAGAGCGCCACCGCCGAAGTCGTCGCACAGGTGCTCGCCGGGACCCTCGACGAAAACGAACGGGTGCTGCAGGAGGTCACGATGAATGACCGCGTGCAGAAAATGGAACCCGTCGGCGTCGGCGAGACCCTCGAGCAGTTCCAGCGCGCCCGCCCCAGCCTGTTCGGAATGTTCGCCGCCGACAGCGACGGCCAGTTGATCGCCGCCAGCGGACTCGATCCCGCGCCGCTCTGGAACCTGCCCAGTTTCCACGACGCCGTGGACCGTGCCCGAATGCTCGGCGAGTCGGGGGTGTCCAACCGGCTCATGTCCGGCGACGCCACCCTGATCGCGCTCACCGCTCCGATGCGCCCGAAGGACAGCCAGGAGGATGCCCCCTCGGCCGTGGTCGGGTCGATGCTCTCCGTGGATCGCCTCAAGGACGCCGTGCTGCCCTTCGCCCGCGGCCAGACGATCATCGCCATCATTTCCGAGGACGAGATCATCGCCGCGCAGGGCGCCGGGCTCGACCAGTCGATGCTCGACCAGCAACTTGCCGAGCCGATCTCCCTCGCCATGAGCGGCGTGGTCGGCAGCGTCACCTACCGCGACAGTTCGGGCGAGCACCTTGCGGCCTATGCGCCGGTGCCGGGGGCGGACTGGGCAGTGCTGGTGACCCATCCCTCGCCCACGACCTACTCGCCGAACCGGATGCTGCTGGAGCGCGGCCTGCTCGCCCTCGGTCTGGCGACCCTTGCGACGCTCGCGCTGGTGCTGGTCCTCGGTGAGTGGATCGCGCGGCCGCTGCGGGAGTTGACCGCGCAGGCGGCGGCGATCGTGCAGGGCGACTTCAGCGTCAAGCCGCTGCCGGGTGGATCGGGGGAAATCTCGCAACTCGGCACGGCCTTCCGGGAGATGAGCGAGCGCATTTCGGAGCAGGTCGGAGAACTGGACGTCGCGCGCCTCAAGGGCGAGGAGCAAGCCATCCAGTTGCGGGAGTTGCACCGCCGCACGATCCGCCTGCAGGAGGATGAGCGGCGCCGCATCGCCGGGGAGATTCACGACGCGGTCGCCCCGCTCATCACCGGGGCGCTCTACCAGGCGCGCGCGCTGCAACTTGGCGGAGACCGCACCGGCCAGCCGGACGACAAGGATCTCGGCGCGATCTCCGATCTGCTCGGCAAGGCGATGGAGGAGTTGCACAACGTCATCTTCGCCCTGCGCCCGCCGGATCTGGACGATCTGGGCGTGGTCGCGGCGATCGAGCGGTACATGGAGGGGGTCGAGCGCGCGGGCCTCGATTGCGAACTGGAGGTCGCGGGGGAGAACCCGGAACTGACGCCGGAGGTGCGCCTCGCGATCTATCGGATCGTGCAGGAAGCGTTGCACAACGCCCTGCGTCATGCCGCGGCCGACCGCGCCGTGGTTCGCATCGAGAACACCGGCGACCTGCTCCGGGTGACGATCCGCGACAATGGCGCGGGGTTCAACCCGGAGACGGCGCGGGGTTCCGGGTCGCTCGGGTTGCTCAGCATGCGCGAGCGCGCGGGCGCGATCGGCGCCGAATTCTCGATTTCCTCCCGCCCGGGGGATGGAACGACCGTAACGATCGAACGCCCGGTGGACCGGGCGGGAGAGCATCGCGACCAGTCCGCGCCGGCTACGGCGCTCGCTGCCGTCGCCGGGGGGTGACCGTGTGATTTCAGTGCTGCTGGTGGACGACCATCCGGTCGTCATCGAGGGGCTGCGGAAGGTGCTGGCGACCACTCCGGACATTTCGGTCACGGGGGAGGCGCGCGACGCCTCGACCGCGCTGGAGCGGGTGAAAACCCTCAGGCCCGATGTCATCCTGCTCGACTTGCGGATGCCGGGGGCGAGCGGCATCCAGACCGTCCGCCGCATCCGCGAGCAGGGGGGAACCTCGGCGGTGATCATTCTCACGTCCTACGGCGATCAGGCCTATGTGCGGCAGGCGCTTGAGGCGGGAGCGGACGGTTACCTGCTCAAGAGCACCCCGCCGGAGCAGTTGATTGCCTCGATCCGTGCGGCCACGCGCGGGCGGCGGCAACTCAGCCCGGAACTGATCGACGGACTGATCGAGGAGTTTGGCGGCCTTGCCCGCGAGCAGACCAGCCGCGTCGCCGATCTCTCACCGGATGATCTCGAAATCCTGCGGCTCGCCAGCCGCGGCGCGACGAACCGGGAAATCGGCGTCGCCACCGGCCGGACCGAAGTCGCGATCAAGAAGCGCCTGCAGATCATCTTCGACAAACTGGACGCCGTGGACCGCGCCCATGCCGTCGCCGAGGCCATCCGTCGCGGGCTGATCTGATCCACCGGAGCACATCGTATCCCCGCCGGGGCGGCAGGTGAACGGGTAAACGCGAGTCCCCGTGCCGATGAAGGCGCGGGGACCCGCGTTCCGTCATGTTGCAGCGGTCAGCTGGCGACGATCGGGAGCAGTCCCGCGGCATTGGCGCGGACGGCCGCGCCGAGCGCCTGCGCGTTGTCCCCCAGCGTGGCGGAGTTGGCGCGGCCGGCATCGTTCAGGGCCGCGCCGTTGGCCAGCGCGGCGGAGCCAGTGGCGCGGGCGTTGTCGCCGAGCGCGGCGGTATTGGCGTGCGCGGCATCGTTGAGCTCATGCCCATGGGCGACCAGCACGGCGACCTCCGGCGGAGCGGCGAGCGCGGCGCCAGCCATCCCGAAGGCGGCGGCAGCGACAACGACGGTAGCGGCAAGCATGCGAGGACCACGATTCAGGTTCATGTTGACCTCCCTGCGGTGCGATCTGTGTCCCGGAATCCGGAGAATCCGCCGGTTCCGGCAACCCAGCGGCGGGAAGACGCCGCGATCCTCCTTCGCACGGACGATGCCGCCGGACGCCGGAAACACGGCGCGATCCCGGCACGGGGTGCGCCAGGATCGCGTTCGGGGCCGTTCCGGGGAGATCACCAGCGATCCCTCGATCCGGGAATTGGTCACTTCTTCTTCTTGCGCTTCCTGCTTTTTTTGTCCTTCTTGCCCTTCCTGTCTTTTTTCTCTTTTTTGTCGTTCTTCTCTTTTTTCTTCCCGTCCGTTTTCTTCCGGTCCTTGTCGGCTGCTTCGGAGGCGTCGACCTGCGTCTGGTCAACGGCGACGGGGAGATCCGCCGCGGGCGCAGGTCCGGCTACCGGCGGGTGCGCCGGGGTCGCCCCGGCGAGGCGCGCCTCATCCCGGCGTTGCCGGGCGTCCTGCAGCCGCTTCACGAGTTGATCGAAGGTCGTCTCGTCCATCGCCTGCTGTGCCTTTCGCCCGGTCCGGCGAGCGCCCGCGCCGCTGCCGAAGGGTCGTATTCCCGCACGGCGCGTCGCTTCCGGTACGGACGCGCCTGATCCAGTATCCCAATGGTACGTGGCGGACGGCATTTCCGGCAGTACCATCGCATCAACGCCGGAGCGTGGGGTTCCGTCCGGCGGGTACCTTCCTCCACGAGGCGGACTCCCTTCCCTCCCGTTTGGACGGCCGCGCGGTTCCCCATCCCCCGCGCGGCCGTTCCGTGTCTTCCGCGCAACGTTGAAACGGCGCCATTCCCGCGGTCATGGTTGACGCAGCGCGCCTCCCAAGCCCACCATGCGCCTATCCGGACCGTTCGGCCCGGAACCGCTCGCCGCTCAGGAGTCCGCCATCGTGCCACGAGTCGCACCGGCCGCCGGGGCCGCGCTTGCCGCCGGTCTCGCCGTCGCCCTACTTGCCGGAGCGCCCTCGCTGCCGGTTCTTGCGCAAACCCAGGCCCAGACCCAGAACCAGGACCATGACCAGAACCCGACCCCGGAGCCGGGCGAAGGCGCGGATTCGAAGGCGATGGAGCGCCTTTCCACTCCGCCCGCCGAGAGCGCCGCCGCGATGACGATGGATGCCGTTTCGGTCGCGGAGCGGGTTGCTCCGGCGGTCGTCAGCGTCATCAACATCAACGCCGCCGCCGATGCCGCCGATGCTGCCGCCGCCACGCCCGAACCGGGCTGGGGCGGAATTCCGGGCGAGCAGGGCGCCGGAACCGGATTCATCATCTCCGAGGACGGGTACATCGTCACCAACCAGCACGTCGTCGATGGCGGGGAGACCTTCGAGGTGATCCTCGTCGACGGAGAGATGCGGGAAGCCACGCTGATCGGACAGGATCCGGTCTCCGATGTCGCGGTCATCCACATCGACGGCGCGATCCCGGGCACGGTGGCGCTTGGCGATTCCGACGCGGTGAAGGTCGGGCAGCCGGTCCTCGCCCTCGGCTCACCCCTCGGCGCGTTCACCAACACGGTGACGATGGGCATTGTCAGCGCCATCGGGCGCACCTATCCCGAGTTCTTCGGCCCCTACACCAATCTGATCCAGCATGACGCCGCGATCAACCCGGGGAACTCCGGCGGCCCGCTGATCGACGCCCACGGCGACGTGATCGGCGTGAACACGCTCGGCATTCCCGACGCGCAGGGCATCTTCTTCGCCGTGCCTGCCAATTCGGTCCGCGCCGTCGCGATGGAACTGATCGACAAGGGAGAGGTCACCTACCCCTATTTCGGCGTGGCGACGATCCCGCTCACCGACGACCAGGTGGCGATCCTTGACGTGCCGGTCTCGGAGGGCGCGGTGGTCATCGACGACGTCGATCCGGCCTCGCCCGCCGGACGGGCCGGGGTGCGGCCGAAGGACGTCATCATCGCCATCGACGATCGCCCGATTACCGACGAGGAGCCCTTCATCGAGGTGCTCTTCGGGTACGAACCGGGCGACACCGTGGTAATGACCATCCAGCGCGGGCAGGAGCAGTTCACCGCAACGGTCACCCTGGCCGACCGCGAGGAGTCGATGCCGTAGGCGCGAAGCGTCCGGACCCCGCCCCGGAGCGCGCCGCTCCCGAAACGAACGCGGCAAACAGGAGCCCGCCCTGGCGATTTGCGCCGGGGCGGGCTCCTGTTCCGTGTCCAGATGAGCGCCGTCGTTGCCGGAGTCCCTCGCGGTGCGCCGAGTCGTTCACGCGCGCTTCAGCAGATCGTCAGACGCGGCTCATCCCCGGTTCAGGGTCCCTTGATGCGAGAGGGGTATAACGGCAATGAGAGGCAAAGCCCGCCATCCGTGGCGACACGATCGGGTTGCCTCATTGCCTGGGCGTTGCCCAACCGTATCAGGAATGGCGACCACGATGGATGCTCACCGGTTCGACACCCTGACCCGCATGCTGTCCGTGCGTCGCTCGCGGCGCTGGATCGCGGCCGCAATGGTGATGGCCCTGCTGCCTGCCGTGCCCCGGCGCGCCGCTGCATGCGAGCCGAATTGCACCGCCAAGGCCTGCGGCGACGACGGCTGCGGGGGGTCCTGCGGGGAGTGCCCGCTGGGATCGATCTGCATCGAAGACATCGGCGCATGCATCGCGGACCCCTCCGGGTGCAGTTCGGTTGGGGCGCCATGCTCCGCGAGCGTCCGCTGCTGCGACCTGCTCTCCTGCATCAACGATGTCTGCACCGTTCCGCAGTGCGTCGGCGCCGATGTGCCGTGCGGGAACGGTATTCCCTGTTGCGGGGGATTCGAGTGCATCGTCGGCCTGTGCCAGAACGTGCCTGCGGTCTGCGCGCTGACCGGCGCGTCGTGCCGTGCTGTGGATTGTTGCAAGACAACCGACACCTGCATCGTCAACCCGGGTGGAACCTACATCTGCGTCGCCAGCACGCCGGTGACGCCCTACTGCGCGCACGCCGGGGAGCGGCCGACGCGGAGGAACATCACCTGCTGCTCCCGGCTGTCCATGGAGAACGGCCGGTGCGTCGTCAACCGCTGGGACGCCTGCGCCCGGAAGCGGGGACGGCGCGCGCCGTGCGCGAGCGGATCGCAATGCCGTGGCGGGAAGTACGCCAGTAATGGGAAACCCGTATGCGTGCCTGCATGACCTCCAGTTGCCTGTACCCCAGTCCGCGCACTGGCGCGATTCGTGCGGACGCCACGAGGCAGTGCGCATGGAAGGACGGAGAACGGTGATCCATCCAGGCGGCGCCGGCCGGTTCGGGCGCTTCGCACACGGAACGGGATCCTTGCGGGTTCACGCAATGGCGCGCTGGATGCTGCTGGTGCTGCTGCTGCTCTCGGGCGGATGGGCGGCGGCGGCCGATCCCGGGTTAGCGACGCCCGGCGGCGGTGAGACCGCGGCGGCCGGGGGGTGTGGGCCGGGGCTCGAGCCAGTGCCGATCGATGGCGATGTCCTGTGTTCGGTCGGCGCGGAGCCGTTGATTCCCGGTTATCGCGAGAGCGGGCCGGTGAAGCCGATCGGGGCTGATGCGAAACAGGAGCGCGTCTCCTGCATCGGCGACGGTCTCTCCGGGCCGCGGATCCAGTTGATCTATGTCTACGAGCGATCCTCCGGCAACCGGTATGCGCAGTTTGCCGCGAACTTCCAGGCGGCGGCCTCCGACATGGACCAGATTTTCCGGTCCAGCGCCCAGCAATCGGGCGGCGTGCGGCGGCTTCGCATGGTCACGAACGCCGCGTGCGTGCCGCTGGTTGCCATCGTCGAGGTCCCGGACGGGTCGCTTGCGACCTTTGGCGGGTCGATCACCGCGGTGCGCAGCGCCGGATACACCCGGATGGACCGCAACTACGCGATGTTTGTCGACACCAACATCTACTGCGGCATCGGCACCATCCGTGCCGATTCCAGCTCGGGTCAGGGCAACCTGAACAATCTTGGCGGCGCATATGCCCGGGTGGACAACGCCTGCTGGGGCGGCTTCGCGATGGCGCACGAGGTGATGCACGGGCTCGGCGCGGTGCAACTCGACGCGCCGAACAGCAGCGGCGCGTGGCACTGCACGGACGAGCGCGACGTCATGTGCTACTCCGACCAGGGGGCGAACACGCCGCCGATGCGCCTCGTGTGCAACAGCGGGGCCTGGGCCGCCGGCAACTTCTTCGACTGCAACAACGACGATTACTTCGATGCCGGGCCGTCTCCGTCAGGCTACCTCGCGACCCACTGGAACACCGCGAACAGCGTCTTTCTCGACGGGTCGGCGGGGCAGTGGCCGGGCGCCATCGCGGTGCAGCCGGGATCCGGGCCGGTCGGCGGCAAGGTCAGCGTAATCCTGACCGCGTTCAAGCCCGGAACCGGGATCCAGCTGCTCTTCGATGGCGCGAAGGTGGACAGCGCGATCGCCGATGGAAACGGGGCGGTGACGATGGTTATCCAGACGCCGCAGAAGCCGGGCGGCGCGTACCTCGTCACCGCGGAATCGATCGACACCGTGGCCCAGATGTCCTTCCACATCGTGCCGGCGTTGCAGGTCTCGCCGCGACGCGTGACCACCGGGCAACTGGTGTCGGTGCGAGTGACGGGGTTCAAGCGCGGGGAGGTCGTGACGATCTCGCTCGGCACGCGCCAGCTGCTCAAGGCGGCAGTCCGGCAGGATGGCACGCTCGACACCTCGGTCCGGATTCCGAAATCCTCGTCCGGTTCGCTGGGCATGACCGCCGTCGGGTCGGCGGGCAGCCGCGCCAGCGAGACGATGACCATCAAACGGGCGCGCTCGCACAAGCAGTGACCGGGCGCGCTGGCGGAGATCGGGAAGCGACGTCGACTTCCGAGCCGAACGAGCAATCGGTTGGCTCCGAAGGCAATGGAGGAACATGTTGAAGAACGTGCGTATTGGTATCAATTAATCAATTCGCAACTCTGGTAAGATGCGTTGTGGTTTGTTGGATCTCCTGTGAGGGTGCGGTGATCCGAAGGGGCACGGGTGGCGTGACTGATGCGCCATGTCGTGCCGGGATGATCTGCAAGCGAAGGGACCTCGCATGGATGGCGCGAGCCAATCGAAGGGCCGGATGTCCGCGCACGCCAGCGTGGACGCCAGCTGGTCCGCTGCCGCCGCCATCTTTTTCGAGCAATCTCCGACCGCCACGCTGCTGGTCGACGCGGTTTCCAGCCTGATCGAAGCAGCGAACCCTGCCGCCGCCCTGTTCCTCGGGCGCCCGCTTGAGGGGTTGGCCGGTCACCCCCTCTCGGCGTTCACCCCTTTCGGCGCTCGCAATGTGACCGGCGGCCGCGCATCCCGCGAGCACCAGGCTGTAATGACCGCCGATGGCCGCGAGCTCTGGTGCATCGTCACCGTCACTCCCGTCGGGTCCGATGAGCGGGGCCACCGTCTCGCCGCGGTCCAGATCGAGGACATCACGGACCACGCCGAGACGCGGCAGTGGCTTGCCGCGCGCAAGGCGGTCTTTCGCTCCGCCTTCGAGGATGCCGCCATCGGGATGGTGATCTTCGCTCCGGACGGCGCCATCGTCGAGGCGAACCCCGCTGCCGCCGCAATGCTCGGGTATGCCCCGGGAGATCTCCGGGGCCTTCGCGCCCGCGATCTGTCGGCAACCCATGCAGCGGATCCGGCGGATGTGGCGGACGGACCCTTCGAGTGGCTGGCGCCGCCCGCGTCGGGCGGTCTGGATCGGTTCCGCATGGAGCACGATTACCTCCGCAAGGGCGGCGGCCGGTTCTCCGCGCGGGTGACCTCCACGGTCGTCCGCGATGGCGAGGGGCGCGTCACCCGCGTCCTGAGCCAGATCGAGGACATCAGCGCGCTCAAGGCTGCCGAGCAGGCGCTCGCGGCCAGCGAGGCATGGTTCCGGGCCATCGTGCTGAATTCCACGGACGTCATCGCCATATTCGATGATGACCTGACGGTCACCTGGATCAGCCCATCGGCGCCCGCCGTACTCGGGCGCCAACCTGACGAGTTCATCGGACGAAAGCCGTTCGAGTTCATCCATCCGGACGATGCGGCCCGGATGAAGGACCGGTTCCCGCTGCTGAATGGCGAGGCCCTGGCCGCCTCGGGTGTGCCTGTCCCGGCGCGCGTGCGCGATCGTGACGGGATCTGGCGCTGGTTCGAGGTGGTCTTTGACGACCCGTCCAGCCACGATGTCGTCGGTGGATACGTCTGCCACATTCGGGACATGACCGCCGCCAAGGAGGCCGAACAGGCGCTGCGGCAGGCACTCGAGATGCAACAGGGGGCGACGACCCAATTGCAGGAGACCATGAAGCAGCGTTCCGACTTCCTCGCGATGGTCGCGCACGATTTCCGCACGCCGCTGACGGCGATCAAGGGGTATGCCGATCTGCTGTCCGTTCGATTGCGCGGCGCTGGCGATGAAGACGGGCTGGATTCGGCCGAGACCATCAGCGAGTCGGCGCGGCGGCTGAACCGGATGGTGGAGAGCCTGCTGCACCTGGATGATCTCGAAGGCGATCTGCCGCCGCTGAAGCCCGTGCTGGTGGATCCGGGGCCAATCATCGCCGCGGCGGTCGAGCAGGCGCGGAGCGTCTGGCCCGGGCGGGAGGTGGACCTGGACATCGAGCCGGGGCTGCCAGCGCTGGAGGTCGACGCCGATCTCGTGAGCCGCGCCATCGGAAACCTGATCGACAACGCGATCAAGTATTCGCCGGACGGCCAACCGGTGGAAGTGGCCGCGATTCCCAACGTGGACGGCGTGCGACTGACGGTGACCGACCGCGGCGTGGGCATTCCGCCCCGGGAGCTGCCACGCATATTCGAGAAGTTCACGCGGGTGAACGACCCCGCGGTGGAGGGGGTGGACGGGTCCGGGCTGGGGCTTCCGATCGTGCGGGCGATCGCCCGGGCGCACGGGGGCGACGCGTGGGCGGAGAGCGTTCCGGGGGAGGGAACGACCGTCAACCTCGTGCTGCGCAGCGCGAGCCGGGGGTGACCCGGGGCGGCGAAGCGACGGCATCGCCGGTCGCGCCGCCCGTCGCGGGCGTCAGCCGATTTCCCGGGCCGGCAATCCAACCTCCTGCCGCAGCGCGGCGCATTCAACGGCGAAGGCGGCCAGCATGGCGTCCTTCTCTGCCGGTGGGATGAAAGCGGCGCGCAGGCCGTTCGCGGCGATGCGCTCGATCCCGTCGGCGTCGTAGTCCCACACGTCTGCCAGCACGCGGAACTCGTTGGTCAGCGTGGTGTTGAACAGCGGCGGGTCGTCGGAGTTGACGGTCACCATCACTCCGGCGGCGTCGAGCGCGGGGAAGGGGTGGTCCGGCAGGGAGTCGACGACGCGGGTGCAGACGTTGCTCACCGGGCAGACCTCGAGCGGGATCCCGGTCTCCGCGAGGTAGGCCACGAGGGCGGGGTCGTCGATGGCGCGGATGCCGTGGCCGATCCGTTCGGCGTGAAGCAGGCGAATCGAGTTCCAGATCGTCTCCGGCCCGGTCGTCTCCCCGGCGTGGGCGACGACATGGAGGCCTGCGTCCCGGACGCGCGCGAACTCCTCGACGAAGAGATCGGGCGGGAAGCCGACCTCGCTGCCGCCCAGACCGAGGGCGATCACGCCATCCTCCGGGGAGAGGTCCGTGATCCAGTCCACGGTGCGGGCGACGGAGCGGTGCGCGGCGCCCTCGTCGCGGACGCCGTCGGCGATCCAGCGCATTTCGACGCCGAAGCGGTCCCGCGCCTCGCGCCGGCCCTCGTTCATCCCGGCGAGCATCTCGTGAAAATCGAGCCCGCGCTTGCGGACGTTGGTGGCCGGGTTGAAATGGAGCTCCATGTAGCGGATGTTCTGGGCCGCCGCGTCCTCTCCGATTTCGCGGACGATCCGGGCGAAGTCCTCCGGTTGGCGGAGGGTCGTGCAGACAGCGATGTAGCAGTCGATGAAGTGATCGAAATCGCTGAAGGTGAAGAACTTCTGGAGCGCCGCTTCGTCCGGGGCGGGCGCAGGGACGCCATTTTTCGCGGCGAGTTCCAGCACGGTGCGTGGGCGCACCGAGCCTTCGAGGTGGACATGAATCTCCGCCTTCGGCATCCGGTCGATGAAGGCATGCAGGGCATCACGGGTCATGGCGTCTCCGGGGGTGGGGCGATTCCCGCGCCGCCGCCACGGCGAGCGGCGGCCGGGGAAGGGTACCCCGCCGGCGCGGAGGATGCCCTTGCCCCGGACCGCCAGCTATCGGGCATGGCCGTGCTGGACGTGGCTCGCTGACCGGAGCAGGTGCTGGTCTTCAGACGAGCGAATGCCGGTGTCGGTGACTGATCGCCGCAGCGGTAATCGGTAACGGACCATGGGGCCGGTCACGCGTCGGCGGAGCGTTTGCCCGCGGGGAAAAGGTGGCCGCGAAGGCTGGTGTGGCGACCGAACGTCCCGTCGTCACCCCGATGCACGTCCCGTCGTCACCCCGATGCACGTCCCGTCGTCACCCCGATGCACGTCCTGTCGTCACCCCGATGCCCGTCCTGTCGTCATCCCGACGCAGGAGGGATCTCGGCATACGCGTTGGTGGTGGAGGATATTCCCCCTTCGTCGGGATGATGGGGATGGGATCGCGGGCGCGACGGATTTCGTCAACCTGTCGCCCGAGGGGTCCGGGTTCGGCCGGTTTCGCCGATCATGGACTATCATGAGTGGACAGAGCGAAGCACGGGAGGGAGCGCGAGATGACCTGGCCCCATGAACCGGTGCGGGAGGAGGCGAGGGCGTGGGCGGCTGCGATCGCGGCAGACCCGCGCACGGTCTACCTCGACACCGAGACGACCGGATTCGGCAGCGCGGCGGAGATCGTCGACATCGCCATCGTGGATGCGCGTGGACAGGTGCTGCTCGATTGTCTCGTGCGGCCCGTTGGCGCGATCCCGCCGGATGCGAGCGCGATCCACGGCATTTGCGACCATCACGTCGCTGCCGCCGCTCCGTGGCCCGACATCTGCCGGGAGGCGCTCGGTCTGCTGGCCGGCCGGCCGGTGGTGGTCTACAACGCGCCCTACGACCGGGACATGCTCGGGTACGCCTGTGTCCGTCACGGGATCGCCTGGGACGTCGAGATGGTGCGCTGGGAGTGCGCGATGCGCGCGTACGCAAAGTACCGCGGGACCCGCAATCCGAGCCGTGGCGGCTGGAAATGGCATCGGCTGGAGGTTGCCGCGATCCAGGTCGGCGCGAGCCCCGGAGGGCACCGCGCGCTCGGCGATGCGCTGGCTTGCCGGGAGGTCGTGCTGGCCATTGCGGATGGCCGCTGAAGGCTGGGCATCACCGTGAAAACCCTTGACTCCGTGGCGCAGATTGACATATGATTCGTCGCATCCAACGGGCTCCCCGGCCCCGCGGATACCCCCACCTGGCGGGCCGGATCCCCTTCCCTCCCCGGTTCGCCAGAACTTTTATCGTGCTCTCCCTTACCCCGCAGCGTCGAGGCCGGCAGTGGATTTCCACCGCCGGCCTCGGCGTGTCTCGTGACAGGGTGTCAGAACACCGCGCTGTCGCCGCCAGCGCGAGCGGGCGTCACTCCTCGGGGCATTCGTCCATCGGCAGGTGCGGCCAGCGGTGATCGCCCCAGTGCTCGCCGTCGCAGAGCAGCACCTCGGTCTCACGGCGGTCGACAATGACCACCGGGCGCGTCGCGGCCACGCGGCTGTGAACGGGGAAGGTGGCCGCCGGTTCCTGCACGCGGGCCGCGCACCAGACGCGGTCCACGCCGTCGTTCCAGCCGGTATAGCGTCCGGCGTGCTTGCGGGTCCGGCCCGCGTCCTGCGCCTTGACCGCCGACGAACCGGGACCCGATCCCGCGCCGGCGCCCGATCCTGACGACGGCTTGCCGCCCGGCCGGCCACCGCCCTGCCGCTCGCCGGATGGGCGGGATGGGCCGCCGGTTGCCTGCCCCCCGTGTTGCCGCGCCGCTGTCCCGTCCACGTGTGGCCGCTCCTTCCACCGCGATCGACGGACCGCCAGCGGCGCGCCGCGCATCGAGCGCGAGATCGTCCGGGGCGCCGCTCCTGCATGTCCGTACAGGCAGGTCACCCTCGTTATGGTAGTATCGCATTGCGTCCCATCCGCCGGAAGCGGGGATTCTCCGCTTCCCCGTCTCATCCGAGCACATCCGGAGCGCGACCGCGTGGCCAAGCAGATCGGTATCGACCTCGGGACGGCGAACGTCCTCGTCTTCCTGCGTGGCCGGGGCATCGTCATCAACGAGCCTTCGGTTGTCGCCATTTCCGCCAAGGACGGCAAGGTCAAGGCGGTGGGCCTCGAAGCCCGCAACATGCTCGGCCGCGAGCCGCGCGACACGATCGAGGTCGTGCGCCCGATGCGCGACGGCGTGATCGCGGACTATGTGGTCACCCAGGAGATGCTCCGCTACTTCATCACCAAGAGTTGCGGCCGGTATTCGCTGATCCGTCCCGAGGTGATGATCTGCGTGCCCGCGGGCGTGACCGGCGTTGAGCGCCGCGCCGTCCGCGATGCCGCGCTGGCCGCGGGAGCCCGCCGCGCCTACCTCATCTCGGAGCCGCTGGCCGCCGCGATCGGCGCGCGCGTGCCGGTGGCCGACCCCTCGGGGAACATGATCATCGACATCGGCGGCGGCACCACCGAGGTGGCCGTGATCTCGCTGAACGGCATCGTCGTCGCCCGGTCGCTCCGGGTCGGCGGCAACCGCTTCGACGAGGCGATCTCCAACTACATCAAGCGCAAGTACAACCTCCGCATCGGCGAGCGCACGGCGGAGGAGGTCAAGATCGCCATCGGCAGCGCGATGCCGGTGGACGAGGACATCCGCATGGAGGTCCGCGGCCGCGACGAAGTGGCCGGTCTGCCGCGCACCATCCAGATCCACGCCAACGAGGTGACGGACGCCATCACCGAGCCGCTGGAGGCGATCATCGGCGCCGTTCGCTCCGTGCTGGAGGAGACGCCGCCGGAACTCTCCAGCGACATCATCGACAAGGGCATGATCCTTACCGGCGGCGGCGCGTTGCTGCGCCACCTGCCCGACCTGCTGATGGAGGTGACCGGCGTGCCCTGCTACGTGGCCGACGACCCGCTCTCCTGCGTTGCGGTCGGCACTGGGCTCGCGCTGGAGCACATGGACATCCTGCGCGACAGCCTCGAGGAGCCGTAGGCCGCGGGGGAACACCCCACTGGAGGGACAGGGATGGACGGCACGCACGTCGACCAACTGGCACGTCGGCTCGCGATTCGGCTCGACCGGCGGCGCGGGATCGTCGCGGCGGCGGCAATTGGCTCAGGCGCCGTCCCCGCCTTCCGCTCTCGCCGCGCTGCCGCACAGGTAGGCCGCGTGATGCCCGGCGACTCCTGCGCCGAGCACCGGGAGTGCGTCCTTCGCATGGACGCTCCGGCCACCTTCTGCCTGCCCCGCGAGAATGCCCGCATCTGCTGCTCCATTCAGGACGGCCTGTGCGAAACCGACGCCGAGTGCTGCGGCGCGGGAACCTGCATCGCGGGCCTCTGCGCCAACGGCCCGCGGTTCGACACCTGGATCACCCTGCGCGAGGTCGGATTGCTCGCCGGCCCGGACGCGGCGTCTGCCGAAGTGCGCCGCATCCCCGCCGGGTCGAAGGTGCGCGTCATTTCCGCCGCCCCGGTCGGTGGCTGGCTCACCGCGACGTGGGAGGGAGCGTACGGATGGGTCCCGGCATCGTTGGTCGTCTTTGTCGGTCTCGGCGTCGTTTGACCCGGGCTTGACATTGGGCGCACGGTCGCGCACCGTCTCCCCATTGTCGAGTGATCGCCGTCCAGGCGCCGGGAGCGACGCAACCATGCTGGAAGCCTATCGTCGGCAGGTGGCCGACTATCTCGAAACGCAGCGGAACATGCTGGACGACGCGGGTCGGCTGCTGGTCTCGGATCAGCGGTTCCGCACGATGGATGTCTACCAGCGCGATGTCGCGGTCTACGTCTACCACCTGTTCGCCACCATGGCGGCGATGGACGGCGACATCAGCCCCGACGAGATGCTGGTGATGCTCTTCGGCGGCGTCGGCGGCATCCAGTCCGCCTCCGAGTACTTCGACGCCATCGAGACGATCCAGGACGATCTTCGCAACCATAGCGAGTATCTCGACGACATCCCGGAGTTCATCGAACACGCGGCCGCCTACGACATCGAGCATGGGACGACCCTCGCGACCACGCTCGCCGCCTCGCTCCGGGGCATGGCGGCGACCATGATGCGCGCCGATCTGAAGGAAGACGCCTCGGAGCGCCTCTTCCTGGACCGCCTCACCGGGCAACTCGACCGCTTCCTGGCGGAGGCCGGGCTGCCGGAATCGGTCGAGGGGTAGGCCTGGCCGGAATCACGGAAAATTCCGCGCAATGGGGCCATCGGGCCGGTACGGGCTGGTACGGGGATGGCGCCCGGCGCGACAATGACGCCAGCGGAACGCGAATCGAAGCTACGGCCCGGGCGATGACCGGCCCGAGCCGCGTGGTGGAGTGATCGTCGATGTTGCTCGTGCTGATGAAAGCCGGAGTGGAGTCCTCGGAGGATGGGGCGGTGGCCTCCCTCGCCGGGGAGGCGGGGTGCTCGGCCAGCGCCTTTCGCAGCGGCGACCGGCGCGCCTATCACATCGCCGGCGCCGCGCCGGACAGCCTGCGCTCCCAACTCGCCGAACTGGCGGGCGTGGACGCGGTGCTCGCCGATGACGATGCGACGGGATTGCGGACCAGCAACCTCCGCATCGCCAGCATCCGGCCCCTGCTGCCCCCCGCAATCCTGACCGAGGAGTTGCCGCTGCCGGCCGAGAGCGCCGCGTTGGTCCACTCGACCCGCGAGCAGATCCGGGCCATCCTCGATGGCCGCGACGAGCGGATGCTGGTGGTGGTCGGCCCCTGCTCGGTGCACGACACCGTCGCCGCAATGGAGTATGGCCGCCGCCTCAAGGCCGTGAAGGATGCCTTCGCCGGCGATCTCGTCATCGTGATGCGGGTCTACTTCGAGAAACCCCGCACGACCGTCGGCTGGAAGGGGCTGATCAACGACCCCCACATCGACGAGAGCTATCGGGTGAATGACGGTCTTCGCATCGCGCGCCGGCTGCTGCTGGACCTGCTCGCGATAGGCGTTCCGGCGGGCTGCGAGTTCCTCGACCCGGTGCTGCCGCAATTCTTCGCGGACACCGTGACGTGGGGCGCCATCGGCGCGCGCACGACCGAGAGCCAGACGCACCGCGAACTGGCGTCCGGCCTCTCCATGCCGGTCGGATTCAAGAATGGAACCGGCGGCGGCATCCAGATGGCGGTCGATGCGGTCGGCGCAGCCGCGCACCCGCACCACTTCCTCGGCGTGACCGAGCAGGGACTCTCCGGCATCGTCGCGACGTGCGGCAATCCCGATTGCCACGTCATCCTGCGTGGCGGCAAGGACGGCCCGAATTACGACGAGGCGTCGATCGCGGCGACGCTCGGCCTGCTGCGGAGCGCAAAGCTGGACGAGCGGGTGATGATCGACACCAGCCACGGCAACAGCGGAAAGGACTATCGTCGCCAGCCGGACGTCGCCCGCTCGGTGGCCGAGCAGGTGAGCGCGGGCCAGCGCGGGATCATCGGCGTGCTGATGGAGAGTTTCCTCGTCGATGGCGCGCAGAAGGTCGTCGCCGGCCAGGATCTCGTCTTTGGCCAGAGCGTGACGGACAGCTGCATGGGCTGGGAGATGACCGTGCCGGTGCTGGAAGGGCTCGCCGCATCCGTGCAGGCCCGGCGGCGGCTCGCGTACTGACCTCATCGACCGGGAGTACATGATGGACGACGGAACGTGGGGCCTCGTGACCCGGCGGGCGCTTGTGCGTCGATCGCTCTTCGGGGCGCTGGCGCTCGGCATTGCCGCTAGCAGCGCGACGACAGCGAGCGCGCAGGACGCCACCCCGGTCGCGGGGGAGGCGAGCAGCGATCCGCTCCCGTCATGGGAGGCGGGGCCGGTGAAGCAGGCCATTCTCGATTTCGTCGCGGAGAGCGTCTCCGAGAGTCGCGATGGGTTCGTTCCGGTCGAGCAGCGGATCGCGACACTCGACAACGACGGAACGCTATGGTGCGAATACCCTGCCCCCGCGCAAGCGTACTTTGCACTCCAGCATGCCCGGACGATGGCAGCGACGGAGCCCGACGCGGCCCGAAATCCGTTGTTCCGGGAGGTGCTTTCGGGCGCGCTGGATGATGTGGGCAACATCGACCCGGCCAACTATTACGCGCTGTTCGACCAGATCAACCGCGGGATGTCACAGGAGCGATACATCGCGATCAGCAGGGCGTGGCTGGATGTCGCGATCCATCCCGATCTCGGCAAGCGCTTCGTCGATCTCGTCTACCAGCCGCAACTCGAGCTGCTCGCATTCCTGAAGGCTAACGAGTTCACCAGCTTTGTCGTCTCCGGCGGCAAGATCGATTTCATGCGCGCGTTCGCCCCGGTGGTCTATGGGCTGCCCCCGTGGCGGATGATCGGGACGAACTACGCCTATGCCTTCGATGACGTGAGCGGCGATGCCGAAATCATCGAGACGACCTCCTTGAACGAGGTGGTGGTCGAGGTCAACAAGGCGACCAGCATTGCACTGCAGGTGGGCCTTCGCCCTGTCCTCGCGATTGGCAACTCGGACGGCGACCTGGAGATGCTCCAGTTCGCGAAGGGCGGCCTGAATCCGGCGTTGGCGCTGCTGGTCCACCACACCGACGCGGTGCGGGAATATGCCTACGACCGGAAGTACGCCTGGAGCCCCTTCTCGAAGGCGCTCGATCTCGCGGACAAAGCGGGATTCATGCTGATCGACATGAAACGGGACTGGCGGACGATCTGGCGGGAGAGCGCGGGGCCGTCGCTGCTCGCCGCGCCACTGGCCGATGGCGCCTCGATTCCGTGATCCCGTGAGGGCATCGGGCTGTTCGCCGACCCGTCGCGGGCGGGGCAGCGAACTGCCCGATCGCCCGCAGGACATGCTCAGCGTGTGACAGCCGGGCGGGTCTTCCAGTGTCCTGTGGCCTGCTGGTAAGCGTAGGCGACCTGCAGGAGGAAGAAATCGGCGTGATGCGGGCCGACGATCTGCAGACCCGTCGGCAGGCCGTCGCGGGTGAAGCCCGCGGGAACGCTGATGGCCGGGCTCTCGGTGACGGTGACCCGCGAGCAGGAGCGCATCCAGGCGATATAGCTTTCCATCGGGACACCGTCGATCTCGGTCGGGTACTCGGTTTCGACCGGGAACGGCGGGACCTGACTGACCGGGCAGATCAGCACGTCGTACCGCTCGAAGAAGCGGCGGGCGCGGTCGTAGGTGCGGGTGCGGGCCTGCTCGGCGCGGCCGAGTTGCGGGCCGGTAAGGGCCCGGCCCTCCATGATGTTCCAGATCACGCTCTGCTTCATCAGGTGGCCGTGGGTCTCCATCAATGGGCCGAGATTGGCCTCGAAATCCCATGCGCGGTAGGCTTGGAAGGCCTCGTCCGCGTCGGAGAAGTCGGGCGCGGCATCGTCCACGTCGCAGCCGAGGGCGACGAAGACGTCCCGCTGGGCGGCGATGACCTCGGCCACGCGGGGGTCCACCGGCAGGCCGCCGAGGTCGGCGCTGAACGCGACGCGCAGGCCGCGTAGGTCGCGCTCCAGCGGTTGCGCGAAGGAGGCGGGGTCGACCGGGAGGCTGATCGGCGCGCGGCGGTCCTCCCCGGCGATGGCCGTCAGCTGGAGGGCGATGTCCTCGACGGTGCGGCCCATCGGGCCGGTGACGGGCATGGTGAACCACGCGCCGGCGTCGGGGTAGTTGGGGATCAGGCCGGGCGATGGGCGGAAGCCCACGACGTTGTTCCACCCGGCGGGGTTGCGGAGGCTGCCACCGAGGTCGCTGCCATCCGCCACGGCGTGCATCCCGGTTGCGAGCGCCACGGCCGCGCCGCCGCTGCTGCCGCCGCATGAGACGGCAGGCTGGTGCGGATTGCGGGTGACGCCAAAGACCTCGTTGAAGGTGTGCGACCCGGCTCCAAACTCGGGCGCATTGCTCTTGCCGATGGCGATCGCGCCGCCGTTCTGCAATCGCTCGACGATGAGAGTGCTTTCGGTGGGTATGCGGTCGGCGTAGATGCGGGAGCCGGCGGTGGAGCGGATGCCCGCCGCAAGGTTGGTCTCCTTGTGGGCCACGGGCAGGCCGTGCAGGGGGCCGAGCGCCGCTCCCGAGGCTATCGCGGCGTCAGCTGCCCGCGCGCCGGCGATCGCGCGCTCCGGCAGGAGGGTGACGATGGCGTTGACCGCGGGGTTCACCCGTTCGATCTGGGCGAGGGTGGCCTCCATCAGCTCGACGGCGGAGAGGTCGCGGCGACGCAGCATCCCGGCGAGGTTGGCGGCGCTGTCGAAGAGGAACTCGGGCGCGGTCACAGGCTGACTCCGTTGGCTGGCGGCGGCGTTCGTGACGGGATCATAGCGCGGGCGCGAACGAATGCGGTCGTTGACATGTGTGGCGACGCCGGTAAGATGCCGCAACTCCCGGGCGAGCACGACAGATGCCGCGACGCCTGGGCGGCGAGGTGGCCCGATGAATCCATCCCGGCGGGAACACAACGTGATGGACGACGCGGGAACCGATCCGGCGGGCGGCCGCTGGCTCTCCATCCATGGCGCGTGCGAGCTGCTGGGAGTGGATCAGTCCACCCTCCGCCGCTGGAGCGACGCGGGCAAGGTGCCGGTCTTTCGCACGCCTGGCGGCCACCGCCGCTACGCCGAATCCGACCTGCGGGAGTTTCTCGGCGAAGGCCCGTCACGGCAGGAGCGGACCCCGGTCACCCGGCAGGCGCTGACGGACCGGTCGCTCTCCGGGTATGAGGACGAATACCTGCGCTCCGTGCGGGAGCGTTCATGGTTCCGGGCCTACAGTGCGGCGACGCTGGAGGAGCACCGGAGATTGGGCAGGCGGCTGGTCGATCTTGCGGTGCGATATGCCGCCATCTCGCCGGTCGCCGAGGACCGGACCGCGCTTGTGGCCGAGGGCAAGCAGATCGGCGCGCACTACGGTCGCGCCGGGGCATCGCATGGGCTGAGTTCGTCGGAGATGCTGGAGGCGTTCCTGTTTTTCCGGTTCCCGGTGGTTCATGCCGTGACCGGGATGATCGAGGAACAGGAACTGGCGGCAAAGCGCGCCGTCCGGGTCTTCGCCGAGATCAACCAGTTCATGGACCAGGTGCTGATCGGTACGATGGAATCCCACGAAGCCGCCTCCCGCTCGGGCACGCTCGAACGCGCGGCGGGCTGACGGTACGGCGTTCGCGCCGGCAGGCGCGACGCGGAGATCCGGTCTGGAAAACGCGGGAGCTGCCTGTGACGGCTCCCGCGTTCGCGTGCTGGCCCGATCCTACCCTCCGGCGAGACGGGAACGATGCCCGAATGTCCCGTCGTCATCCCGATGAATGAGGGAACTCCATCTCCAACCAGTGCGCAAGGGTCCCTTCGTCGCCGTGATGACGGGAACGGGTGGACCGCGCCATCGTGGTCTAGCCTGCCGTAACCGGCAGGTTGCACTGCAGTGTCAGGCGGCCGGTCTTCCGGTCACTGGTGGCGCTGTCCTCGCATGACCAGGCCTCCGATTTCACGCCGTCGACGATTTCGTAGGCGGCAGCGGCAAAGGTCACCTTCTGGCCGTTGCGATGCACGGCCTGGATCGTGCACTTGGCCTTCAGCGTCACGGTCGGAAGCCCTGTCTCTCTGTACGTCCAGAGCATTCGCGTGTTGCAGGCAATCGGGACGACCGCCGACGCCGTGGCCTCGATCACGAATTTGTCGCCGTGAATGCGCTCGGTAAAATAGAACGAGCGGGTGTTTTCCGCGGTGGGCTGACTCGCTGCAGCCCGGTCGAGACCTGCCGCACCCGGAATGCCGGCCAGCAGCGCAGCGGCCAGCATTGCCATCAGGAACCGTTTCATGTGTCTTGGCCTTTCTGCAAAAAGCGTCGCCCCTCGATCGGGAGTGTGCCATGAAACCGCCGGTAGATACGATGCCCGGTTTTACCGGCAGCTGGCCAACCGACGCAGGTGTCGAGTCTGCTCCCGGCTCGCATGGGTCGTCCGTCGTATCCGTTCGTACCTGAAAGCGGGCATGCGGGCCGGGGTATACCTGAGGCAGGCGCCCGAGGCAGGCGCGAGACTGCCGAGTCGCCGCCCGGGGTTCGAGGATTGGCAGCAATCGCCCGACCGGGCTGCCGGGATTGCGCGATGACACATTCGAGGTGGGCCGACCGAATGCGAAAACATCACGGCGGAGATCGCGGTCAGCGGTCCCCGTATGAACGGATTGCCGGGTTCGATGCGGGGGTTCGGCAGCGACAGCGACAGCTAGACGATCTGGTTGACCGGGAGGTCGCAACTGATCTCGAATCGGCCATCCGAACCGCTTGTGGCCGTCGCCGAGCATTCGCTCAACACGGTCTTGACGCCCTCCTCCTTGGTGATCAACGCAGCCTTGAGCGTGGCATCCTGTCCGGAGCGATGCCCGGCCTGGATGCGGCACTTTGCGCTGACGGTCAGAACGAATTCCGCGGCAGCGCCGACGTCGGCAGCGTCGGAGGCCACAAGCCACTGGCGGATCTTCGAGTTGCAGGCAAGCGGAGCGCCAGACGAGACCGAGCCGGCGATGATGAGCCTGGCCCCGGGGTAACTCTGGACGTAGTGCAGCTTGCGGGAGTTTGCGGTGGACGGCTGGCCCGCCAACGCATGAGAGGTGAATCCAACCGAACCCGGCATCCCGGTGAGCAGCGCAACGAGCACCAACACCGTCACAGATCGCTTCATGACCGCGGATCCTCCATCGTGGGCGGCGCACACACCTGCTACAGCATCATGGGTATCGTGCCGCCCCAACGTAGACGCGGTACGGAGGAGACCCCGGGCCGCATGGTTTGTGGACTGTCCGGCGGTCCACGCGGGCCTGCCGGGTGTCTCCCGCGCCACAGGCTGTTTGCCTGAAGTCTGGTAGCCATTCACCGACCGCTACGCGCCAATCCGGGCAGCAACCGCCCCGGCTGGCCGGCTGGAGTGACACGTTCGGGCGCCGGCCCCGCACATGGGGGCGGTCTGGAAAGGCAGATTTCGATGCAGTCATCATCCACGCCGTCGACACCACGAACCGCCGATTCGCGCTGGCTGGAGAACGCCGGGAAGGCAGGGGCGCTGGCCTCGCTGGCCATGCTGGTCGTCCAGTTGCTCTGGCGCGCGCTGGCCGAGGGCGGCGCGCCCTCCTTCCCGGAGACGATCGTCGCGGCCATCTCCCGCCTGACGCCCTACCAGGTGTTCGGCTGGGTGACCGAGACCTTCGGCCCTGCCGGCCAGAACACGCTCTTCGCGCTGGTGCTGATCGGCATCGTCGTGGCTGGCTGGTGGGCCGGGCGAAAGGCGGCCGCGTTGGCGAGTTCCGGCGGGCTCGGCGGCGGGCGCTCCAGCCTGGTGGCGGGGCTGATCGTGGCCGCGATCGCCGCGCTCGTCGAGTTCCTCGTCATCCTGCCCCTCGGCCGGTTCGGCTTCTTTGGCATGGAGAGCCGCCATGCCGCCGCCATCCTGCTCCAGACGCTGGTCACCTTTGGGCTGTGGGGGGCGGTCTGGGCATGGCTAGCGGGTGATGCGCCGCTGGCGCTTCCTGCCGCTGACGCCGAGGTCGCGGGTGACGGTGCGTCCGGAGCGATGGCGGCTGCCGCGCCCGTCACCCGGCGCGCCGCAATCGAGACAGGCGCGGCGTCCGCGGCCGCGGTTGCGCTGCTTGCGGGGGTGGGCGCGCTCGGCTGGAATCTCGCCAGATCACGAAAGGAGGCCGACCCGGCAGCCGCCGAGGACGCCGCTCGCGCGATCGAGGCCGCTGCCGACTCGCGGGCCCGAGGTGGAACCCCGGCAGCCGCCGGAGGCGCCGAGGCCGATCTCGCAGCCGCCCCGGGCGCTGGCGCAGCGACTCCCGCAGCCTCAGGGAGCGCCCAAGAGGCCGCGCTGCCCGCGTTTGCGGACCTGGAGGCCGCAGGGAAGCTCTCGCCCCGGCTCACGCCGCTGACCGACTTCTATCACGTCTCCAAGAACATCGCCGACCCGGTCGTGGCGGCGGAGGGATGGTCCCTCGAAATCAAGGGTCTGGTGGATACCCCGCGCCGGTACTCGCTGGCGGACCTGCAGGCCCGCTCCACGGTCAGCAGGATCACCACCCTTGCCTGCATCTCCAACGACCTGAACGGCGACTTGATCGGTACGGCGGAGTGGACGGGGGTAACCCTCGGCGACCTGCTGAACGAGGCGGGCGTCAAGGCGGGCGCCGTCGATCTCGTCTTCACCTGCGCCGATGATTACCAGGATTCGATCCCGCTGGACCGCGCGCTCGACGCGGATACGATGCTGGTCACCGGCATGAACGGCGAGCCGATCACGAACGATCACGGCTTCCCGGCGCGGATGATCGTTCCCGGCATCTACGGAATGAAGAACGTGAAATGGCTGCAGTCGATCGAACTGGTCGACACGGACTTCCAGGGCTACTGGCAGACGCGCGGCTGGTCCGACCCCGCGCCCTACCAGATCTGGGGCCGGATCGACTCGCCGGGCTCAGGGGAGGAGATTGCGAAGGGGCCAGCCGTCGCAGCCGGAATGGCGTCGGCCGGAGACCGGGGCGTGATGCGGGTCGAGGTGAGCCTGGACGAGGGCGCGACCTGGGCGGACGCGGAGCTGGAACCCTCCATCAATCCACCCTTCACCTGGGTGCGCTGGCGGTTCGGGTTCGAAGCGGTCTCGTCGGTCGACCTGTGGATCCGCGTGACCGACGGCGAGGGCAACGTCGCGCCGCAACGGGAAGCGCCGCCGTTGCCGGATGGAGCGACCGGCTGGCCGAGCCGCAGGATCAATGTAGCGTAGCCGACCTCGGAGGATCAGTTGTGAGGGATTGTCAGGATTTTCCTGACCTTATGTCAGGAAATGCTGACAAACCGGATCGGAATTCGGCAGAAGTTCCCGTCTGTCCCTTGCGCGTTCTCGTCCTATGCTGGTGGCATCGAGCATTTGGCATGTCCGGAACCTCGGTTCCGGCGGCGGGCCGGGCGTGGCTGCGCCTTCTCGCGTGAGTCGCGGGAGAGGAACGTGCGAGAGATGGCCAACGTTGCAAACGAACGGCGTGTCAATGGTGCGGCGGTGCATCCCGGGTGGTTGAGCCCGGAACCGTTTATCGACGCCGCCGTGATCCGGGAGACGCAGGCGGCGCGATTCGCCGCATTCACCCAGATTCTTCGGACGGCGGGCGCTCTTGACCGGGCCGCGACCGACATCCTCGCCGATCTCGGGTTGACGGCGGGCGCGTTCGGCGCGCTGCTGGAACTCGAGCGCTGCGGCGAGACGGGGCTTGCTCCATCGGAACTGGCGCGGAAACTCGCCGTCGCGCGGAGAACCTCGACGCTCTACGTCGACATCCTCGTGCGAAACGGTTGGGCGTCCCGGCGGCCACACCCTGCCGATCGTCGCATGGTGCTGGCGAGTCTCACCCCCGAGGGCGCGCGTCTGCTCGCCAGCGTGGGACATGCGTACCGCAGCAGGCTGGCCGCGCTCCTGGGCGACTTCAGCCCGGTGCAGGCGGAGCGGTTGCGGCAGTTGCTCGCCCTCATCACCACCGAGGGCGGCGAGGTCGATCCGGCCTGACGGCTGGTTTCCCGGCACCGCATCACGACAGCCCCCGGCGCGGACGCGCCGGGGGCTGTTCTTCTTCCTGAATGCATTCCGCCGAACGACTGGCGGCGTGAATGGGGCACGATCACCACATACG
>CAIPGK010000665.1 GCA_903864575.1 uncultured Chloroflexota bacterium | reverse complement strand
GCTTCCGGTGGAGAACGCGTCCGAGAGCGTGAGAAAGCGGAACTCCGCGGAGGCCCACAGGATGATCTCCTCGCTCAGCCGGGAAACATGCATCGCGATAGTCGAGCAGGCATACAGGACGTCGAGCAGGTAGTCCCGGTCGGCCACCGCGTCAAGGCTATTGGCGCTGATTGCGGAAAATCCGAGATCGTTCGCCGTCGCGAGACGGTCGATCCGAAACGTCGTCCCTGCAAGCGCCGCTGATCCGAGCGGGGACACATCCGTCCTGCGATACGCCTCGCGGAGCCGGTCTGCGTCCCGCGCGAACATCTGGTCGTACGCAAGAAGGTGGTGGGCCAGCAGCACCGGCTGCGCCCGCTGCAGATGGGTGTATCCCGGCATCACCGTGTCGATCTGCGCGTCGGCCACGTCGATCAGCGCCTCGCGGAGGTCCATCACGCCGGACAGCATCTGCACGATCGCGTTCCTGGTCCAGAGCCGGACGTCGGTGGCGTTCTGGTCGTTGCGGCTTCGCGCCGTATGCAACTTGCCCGCAACCGGCCCGAGAATCTCCCGCAACCGGCGCTCGACACCAGTATGGACATCCTCGTCAGAGATCGTGAATGCGAGTTCTCCGCGGTCCGACTCCTGCAGCACCTGCCATAGGCCAGTCTCCAGGTCCTTCGCGTCGTCCTCGGTGATGATCCCCTGCGCACCAAGCATCCGGGCGTGCGCGATCGATCCGCGGATGTCCTCGCGGATCATTCGCACATCGAAGCCGATCGAGGCGTTGAACGCCTCCAGGCGCGCGTCAGGGGAGAGCGCAAAACGACCGCCCCATGCCATCTTGCCCTTGCCGGATGCCCCGTTGCTCACGATACGCTCCCTGTCCTGACGCTCGCCAACTCCATGTGCGTGCGATTATCCACCCCTCGGGCCACGGCGCGCGGCCTGCCGCCCTGAAACAGGCGAGGTGTTCGTTCAACAGGGGTCTTCATCATGACGACGCTGATAACCGGGGGCAATGGCTGGGTTCCGAGCCACATCGTCCGGCGACTCGCCGCACGCGGGGAACAGGTCGTCAGTTTCGACCTGATGGAACCGGATGGCATGGTTTTCGAGTTGCTCGGCAAGGCCGTTGGCAAGGTGACCTTCGTCCAGGGCGATGTCGCCGACCGTCTGGCGATCTCGCGCGCCTGCCTCGACCATGACGTCGACGCCGTTATCCACGCCGCGGCCATCACGCCGCGATTCGATCGGGAACAGCGTGAACCTGCCAGGATCGTCGAGGTCAACCTCAATGGAACCATGAACGCCCTGGAAGCTGCTCGCGCCATCGTTGGTCTCCGTCGCTTCGTCTACGTTTCCTCGGGCGCCGTCTGGGGTCACATTCCCGGAGCGACGACGGTGGACGAGGATTCGCCGTGCAACGCGGCCACGCTCTATGGCATCACCAAACTCGCCAGCGAGCGCATCGTCCTGCGATACGGCGATCTATTCGGCATGGATGTCGCGGCTGTGCGCCCGGCCAACGTCTACGGCCCGATGGAGCGTGTCACGCCCGGCTATTCCGGTGCGACCGAACTTCGGGAAATGCTGCGGATCCACGCGACAGGGGAGGAGATTCGCGTTACCTCGCTCGCCGGACCGTGGCTCGACTGGACCCATGTCGAGGACATCGCCGAGGGGATCGAGCGCGTCTGGGCCGCCGGGCAGCTGCCGCACCGAATCTATTCCCTGACGTGCGGCCAATTGTTCTCCATCGGTGACGTGCTCCACACGTGGGCCGCGATCCTGCCCGATATTCGCTACCGTGTGACCGGGCCGGATGAGGCCAACTACCCCGTGAGCGGCGGCCCTCCCGGCCCGGTGCCATCCAACGCCCGGATCGCCGCCGATCTCGGATGGGTCCCCTCCATCCCGTTCGCGGCAGGCATGCGTCAGTATCTCGACTGGATTCTGGAAAACGGACCCCAGTAACTTCGCGCGCATTGAAGGACCTGCCGTGCTCTGGTACCGTCGTACCGGAGACTTGGTTCGCTCTTCGGACCCCGCATGCGTGAAGGATTGTCCCGGGCATGACGGTCGGCCGCCACACGGCATCGCTCGCGATGCGACCGCTCCTGCTTCTCTGCCTCTGCGCGGCGCTGATGCTGCTCGGTCTGGCCGCCGCGCGAGCGCAGGAGGCCCCGACCGCAGTGGCGGATTACCCGCAGTTTGGCGTCGTCACCGCAGCAGTTGCGCTCAATGTCCGGTCCTGTGCGGCGCGCGAATGCGAGGTCATCTACACCGTGCCGAACGGGGAGTCGCTCCGCGTCACGGGACCCGCGCAGAACGGCTGGCTCCCGATCAGCCGCGATGGCGCCCCGGGCTGGGCATTCCACTATTTTGTGCAGATCGGCGGCGCTCCCGCCCCGGTCTTCGAGCGAGGCCTGCCGGGTTGCAAGCGCGTCGCGTTCCTGTTCAACCTCGGCGTCGGCTACTCGACCCGCACCGAAGTCCTCGACTGGATGAGCGCTCACGCGGTCCCGGCCACCATGTTCCCTATGGGCTGGTGGGCAGAAACCGACCCGGAAGCCCTCCGGAAGATGCACGCCCTCGGCTTCCCGATCGCCAGTCACGGCGACCAGCGGACCGAACTCACGAAACTCGGCGACCAGGCGATCTCCGCGGATATCCGCGCCGCCGCCGATGCGATTCGGGCCGTGATCGGCGAACCTCCCGCGCCCATGTTCACCCCTTATGCCGCCGCGACCGATCCTCGGGTTGAGCAGATCATCGCCAACGAGGGGTATCTCCCGGTCGGTTGGGATGTGCCAGCCGACGACTGGGATTTCAACGTCACCGCCGACCATGTCTTCTCAAAGGTCATGCCGAACATCGAGGACGGCTCCATCGTCGAGTTCCACCTCGACGCCCCGGCCACAAAGGAGTCCACCGCCGTCGCGCTCCCGTGGATTGTCGAGCGCCTGCGGAAGGACGGGTACACCATCGTTCCGCTCACGGACTTGATGATGCCGTGTCCCGCCGGCAAACCCGCAAGCGCTCCTTCGCCGGTTCCGACTTCGGTCAACGGATGACCGTTCATTCCGTCCGGACAATTGATGTGTCGATGGGTTGCGCTGGTCCCGGATGCCGACTATACTCGGGATCAGAACATGCATTCTATTTCGAACGGTCAGCCGGAACAGCGAACGGGAGCGGGAGATGAGTTGGACGAGACAGAAACCGCCCCTCTCGGTCCAGGCCGCGCGGATTCAACAGGAGCTCCGGCGGCAAGGCATCGAGTTTCAGGACATGCGCCGCGGGTCGGCCCTCGAACTCGAGTTCGCCGGGGCAGGGCCGGTCAAGCCCCCAAGTCAGCAGATGGGCATCGAGCCGCTCGAGGGCCCGATCATCCCCCGGTCCATCCGCGCTGCGGCGGGGTCGGAGAGCCGTCTCCGGTACTTTGTCGACGGCGCCCAACGGACGCTTCCCTGCAATCGCATCGGCGGCGTGCCCACAGCGGTCAGTGTCAGCGCGGTGGGAGTAATCGACCGGAAGCCCGGGGGGAAATGCACGATTGCTCGCGGCTCGCTCCGGATGAGCCATACCTGGCTGGTCCCTCGTGTTCCGGGCAACACCGAACTCGAGGCGTTCGAGAACATTCTGCGCGCTCAGGGCTTTCCGGTGATCGACCCGCTTCGGGCTGATCTCGGCGCGAGCGCCGAGGCTCACGCAGACTACACGTGGCTCATGTCGAAAATCTACGATGCGGGATTGCGCGCCCGGGAGGAGGCGGAGCGGACGCTGCTCACGGAGTTCTGGTCCGCGGAGTCGCATCGCGAGACCGGTGAATGGATCCTTGTCGACGGTCGTCTCCATCAACCCCTTCACGGCGCCATTGGGCTGGTGAAACAGTTCTCCAACAGCTACCTCTCCGCGCGGGACGCAGCCGTGCTGATGGACCTGCCGACGGGTTCGCGCACGACGGCCTTTCATCCAGCCGACCGCTTCCGGGCGGGTGCGGAACCGCAACGCCGCACCCTCTGGTACATGAGAATGTGGGACGCCACCGGACAGGACGCCCGCCACGCGCTTGTCCGTGTCGAGGCCCACGGCGACGTCCAGGATTCCAGTCAAATCGACCAAATCTCCTCATGGCTGCTTGCTGAACGCACCCCGCGCGCGACCGGAGACCAGCGCTGGGCGACGCTCCTCTACCCGGTGCATCAACTCGAACGCGCGCTCAAGCGCATGATCGACGGCGAAACCAACGGCTGGGCCAGTCAGGCGGGGAGGTAACGATGTTCGACGCTGATTTCGGTTTCGATTCGGACGTGCACAGCGAGAGTGCAGAATCCTCCGTCGCAGGACTCGCTCCCGCGCTCGCCGCGACGTTCGCCGACCTGATCGACCAGACTTCCGGGCCCATCGGCCGGGTCGTCAGCAGCGAGCGGGAACCCGCTGGAAGCCACACCTTCGCGTTCTGGGCGAACGACGACGCCCTGAGCCTCGACGTCGGCCATATCGTCGTCGCCTTTTCCGAGCAGGCCGCCGTCATCGGTGTCGTGGATGAGCCGCGCCGCTTCTCCGACGTTCAGAGCTTCCTCGACGACTACTTCGACCGCATGGCGATGGACAGCCTCGTTGAGGAACAGGCCACCATGCGTCCGGAGATGCTCGTCTTCACCGTGAAGGTCCTTCGCACGAAGCACCTCCGGCACGATGTCGACTCCCATCGTCCACCAGTCGCCGGAGCCGTCTGGTTCGCGACGCCCGCGGCCATCGACTACGCGCTCAACGCGGGCATGTTCCGGGTGAAGGTGCCTGCGCTGCTCCATACCAACGGCAACCCGGAGCGCGACGAGGCTGGCGCGATCCGCCGCGACGACGCCGGGAATGAGGTCTACCAGCGCGCCCCGATCTGGCTCGACGCGGACTACCTGCTCGGTCCCGAAGCAGGGCACGCCAACTGGACCGGCCAGTCCGGTCTCGCGACCAAGACCAGCCATGCCCTTTTTCTCATCAGCGGCATTTTCCAGACAATGCGCGCCAGCAACGAAACCGTCGCCGCGCTGATGTTCAACGTAAAGGGCCCCGACCTGCTCTGGCTCGACAAGCCCGCCAGACCCCCCATCGGCTGGGAAGACCGCTACGCCCTCAACGACGGCAAGGGACTCACAGAGGAGAACGAGCGGGCCTACGCCGCGCTTGGTCTGCGCCCGGAACCGTTCGAGAACCTGCGGATCTTCGCCCCCTTCCGTCCGAACATGACCCCAACCCCGAACTCGAACTTCCAGATTGTGCTCGACGGCATGGACCGCGAAACGCTCCGGATGCAGCTCAACACCGAGCGCAACGCCCGCGCCGAATGTCACGTCATCCACCCGGTTCTCTGGGACGCGAGCCGCCTGCTGGCGATGCCCCACAAGTTCTTCGACCGGATGGATCTCGACGACAAGATGTACGGCCTTGTTTACGACCTTCGGGACGAGGGTATCCAGTCGCTCGCCCAGCTCGAAAACCGGCTCGAGGAGATCATCTCCGAGTTGTCGGCCGAGGGCGGAGAGCAGACCTGGAAGGGCCATCACCGCTACACCATCCAGAAGTTTCGCAACCGCGTGCGCGGTCTCGACCACAAGTTCGGCGGGTTGCTTGGGTCGGGCCAGGTGCTGCAGGGCAACGCACCGTCCGCCAGCGGCCCCTTTGGCGATCAGGAGATGCGGGTCATCGACATCTCCCAGTGCAAGAGCAATATCCAGGAAGTGCTGGTGTCCTCGATCGTCAGCGAAATCTGGCGCCTTGCAGAAGACGGTACCCTTGGCGTCAAGAAACTGATCATCTTCGTCGACGAGTTGAACAAGTACGCTCCCGGCGGCGGGGAGGGCGCCCTGCGGGACACCCTTGTCGACATCGCCGCCCGTGGCCGCCACCTGAACGTCGTCCTGTTCGGCGCGCAACAGTTCCGCTCGAAGGTGGACGATGAAATACTCGGCAATTGCGGGACGTCGTTCTATGGCCGGATCGGCGATGAGGAGATCGTCAACGCCGCCTACCGCTCGCTTTCCGAAACGACCAAAGCCGAGCTCCTCGGCCTGCCGAAGGGGAGGATGCTCGTCCGCCACGCCCACTTCCGCGCGCCCCTGCTGGGTACGTTTCCAATGCCTCCGACCGTGCCCGGCATCGTCGGCCAGCGGGTTTTCAACGACGAGGGCGCATTGCTTTCCCAGCACCCCGGCGACGTGCTGGCCGCCACGCTGCAGCGAATTCTCGGCAGCCGGGCGGCGTCCCGGGAGGAACTCCGCGAACTCGCGGATGGACTCGATCCCGAGGAAGTGCTCCGGTTGGCCCAGAAGATCGACGGCATGGTCAAGCGCGGACTCAAGGAGGGGATGGACCCGAACCGGATGGCCCGCAACGGCCTGAGCCAGATTCGCCAGCAATTTGGCGCGCGAGGGTAGGAGGGACGCAGGACCGTATGAAACAGCTCCGGATTGCCCACCTGGCCGACACCCACCTCGGCTACCGCCACTACACAAAGCTCGATCCCGGCTCCAACCGCAACCAGCGTACGGTCGACGTCGAACGCGCCTTCGAGCGCGCGATCGACGACATCCTCGAGCGGGACGTCGACCTCATCATTCACGCTGGCGACGTCTTCGATCACGTTCGCCCGTCATGGGAAACGTTGCGCGTCTTCGTCCGCGCGATGCGTAGGATCGAGGCCGAAGGGATTCCCACAGTCGTGATTGCCGGCAACCACGACACGCCCCGATTGCGCACCAGCGGCTCCGTTTACAGCCTGATGGCGATGGTCCTTCCCGGCATCCGTTTCGCCGCCGGCTACGAGACGCCACCCGCATGGCTTCCCGACGGGCTCGACGTGGCGATCCATGCCGTCCCCCACGGGGCGTTGACCAATCCAGACCCCCCGATGCCGCTCCTGCTCCCGCGAACCCGGAACGTCCTCGTCTTCCACGGTCTCGCCCCGCAGGCGCAATCCGTCGTCGGCCAGGAACCGGGTGAGGAGTCCCTTACCCCAGAAATGCTGGATGCGGAAGCCGACTATATCGCCCTCGGCCACTATCACATTCCCGGCGAGCAGACGCGGAACGCCTGGTACAGCGGCAGCACCGAGCGCTTCGGGTTCCGCGACGAGCGGGTGGCCACCGGCTACAACCTCGTTACCCTCGGCGAGCGCGGAGACGCTCCCCGGGTGGAGCGCATCCTGCTCCCGGGCCGCCCAATGCACACCCTGAAACGGGTGGAGGCCGAGGGGCTCGAATCCCGCGCAATCGCCAACCTCATTCTCGACCGGGCAAACCGCCTCAAGGATCGCGAGGCCATGGCGCGGGTCGAGGTGACCGGCGCCGGCCGCCCTGTACGCAGGGAGGCCGAGCGCATTGTCCGCTCGGAGCTTGGCGATGTCGTCTGGGCGCTCGACATTCGAGCTCCAGCATCGGCAATCCTCGCCCCGAACAATCAGCACACCGGCGAGCAACTGCCGCCGCTCCCGGAACTGTTCCAGCAGTTCATCGCCGACAAGATCGAGCGGGGGGAGTACGACGACGCCTTTGCCGCGGCGTTTCGCGACCATGGAGCACGGGCGCTCGCCGAAGCCATCCGGGCGAACGAGGAGCGCCTCGCGGCAGAGGAGGTTGTCGGATGATCCTGACCGATATTCGCCTCGAAAACTTCAAGCAATACGGCGGGGTCCACAACGTCAGCATCCGCGAAGCGGGCCTGATCGCGGTCATCGGCGCCAATGGTGTCGGCAAAACCACCCTGTTCGAGGCCATCGAGTGGTGCCTGTACAAGCCCAAGACCCTTGCCAACACGACCGTCCGCACCCGGAATGGCTCGGGTCCGACACGAGTCACTGTCAGGTTGACCGATCCAGGATCGGGCGCCTGCTACGTCGTCGACCGGCGAATGGTCCGCAGCGGGACCGTCGAGGCGGTCGTCTTCCTTGCCGATCAGCCCGAATCACGGCTCGCGAACGGCACCGGCGAGGTGAGCACATACGTCTCACGACACCTGATCGGCCTGAACCACAAGGCGTTCGTATCCACCTTTTTCACCCGGCAAAAGGAACTCTCCTTTTTCGGTGGTCTCGGCCCCACTGAACGTCGTCGCGACGTGGGCGGCCTGCTAGGCCACGACGCCATCGTCCAGGCCGGCGAGATCATGAAGGCGGAAACCGACGAAGCGGCGAAACGGGCCAGCATCGCCACCGAAGTCCACCGGGCCGAGTCGAGCGGACGCGACTTCGATGTTGAGCTCGCCGCCTCGGAAGCAGCCATCGTGTCCGCGACCGAGGGGCTCGAACGGGCTGAACTGGCCCACCGAGACCGGGCGGAAGCGTTGAGCCGGATCACCATGGCACTCGACACCTTGCGCGATGTCGAGCGGCGCCATCAGGTTCTGACCCAGCGGATCACGGCGCTCAACGGCGACCATCTCGTCGCGTTGCAACAGCAGGGAGCGGCATCGGCGAACCTGGAGGCGATCGACGAGCAGGCCGCGAAGCGTCCCACGGTCGCCGCCCTGGCAGACCTCGAACCAGGGCGCGTCGCCGCGGTCGCGGAACAGCAGCGCGAACGGGAGCGAGAGGCCGACCGCCGCAAACTCTCAATCGACCTTGCCAGCCTGGACCAGTCCGAGCAGCAGCTTGCCGCGGACCTCCGATCGACCGTCGTCACATCAACCCCGTCGTTCACCGTTCCCGGCTGGTCAGTTGCCAACGCCGGTGCGACCCCGGCGGACGAGGCGGCTCGCCTGCTGGAAGTGATCGGCGCGCTCCCGCTCGCGGATGCGATCGCGCTCGATCGGGCCGTCAGTCGATGCCGTGAGGCGATGACCGCGCGCGACACCGCCGCCCGACACGAGAGACGCCTCGGACAGGAAGTCGCGGCGGTGTCAGCCGAGCGCAACCACGCGCTCGCGGACGGCGACCCCGACGAGCTTGTCGCCCCGGCGGCTGCGGAGCTTGACCGGTTGCGCAGCGAGTGGGTGGTGGGAACAACCGAACTCAAGCGTCTCGAAAAGCAGATCGAGCAACTCAAGACGATCACCAATGACCTGCGCAAGTTTGAGCACATCCATATCTGCGAAACGTGTCACCGGCCATTCACGCGCGAAGAAGTCGCTCTCCAGATCGGGATCAACCAGCGGAACCTCGATCAGTGGATTTCCGAGCGCGATCAATTGGAAATCGTCGCCGCCTCGCTGAAGCAAGCTGGCGTCACCGCTGGGGAGCGACATGCCGGTCTGCTGGCACGCGTTGACCAGATCCGGCAACTCGATGCCCGGCTCGACGCGATTCGACGGGAACACGGTCAGGCTGCCGAGAACCTGTCCCAACTCGAAGCGGCTGTCCGGGGCGTGATCGTCGAAGCCGGGCTCGATGCCGAGCCGAATGACGCCGCCGTCCGCGAGGCATCGGAGCGAGCCGCCGCGCTGACCGGCATCACCAACAAAGGCACGGAACTCGAACGTATTCTGCGCGATGCCCGCTCAATCGCCGCCGACCGGGAGCGCCTCTCCCGTGACCTGTCCGCGCTCGGTCCGTCCCGATACGACCCATCCGCCCACCAGGCAGCTGACGTGGCGTTGCAGGAAGCCCGCGCAGCCATCGTCACCCTGCGCGGAATTGACGAGCAACTTGCCCGGCGCCCCGCCATCGAGCAGCAGCTCAGGGACGCCTGCGACCGCGCAGCCGCCGTTCTCGGACAGCGCGAGGAGACCGAGGGGGAGCGTACAGCGCTCGGATTCGAACCGCGCTCGCTCGCCGCGCTCGAGGATGACGCGCAGTTGGCTACCTCGGTCGAGCGCGCCGCCTTCATCGCGGCGAACGATGCCCAGCGTGCGCTGGAGACTGCTACCATCGCCCGCCGGGACATCCGCCAGGCTCGCGAGCGCGTTGCCGCCCTCGCCGAAGAGGCAAACCGGAAACTCCGTGAGGCAGACGACCTCGCCCGCATGCGGGACGGGTTCAAGGATTTCGAGAAGTATGTCGCTGGCCGGGTCAACCCGATCCTCGGCGAGCGCACCGCGGAGTTTCTCGCCCTCGTCACCGATGGCGTCTACGATCAGGTGCAGTTCGACAACGACTACGGTCTGTATGTGTTCGACGACGATCGCGCCTTCCCGATCTCGGAGTTTTCCGGCGGCGAGCGCGACGTCGCCGCGCTCTGCGCCAGGCTTGCTCTCTCGACCGTGATCGGCGATCAGGCAGCCCACCCGCCGGGTTTCGTCGTGCTCGATGAGGTCTTCGGGTCGCTCGACCAGGAGCGCCGCGCGCTGGTGCTGGACACCCTGCGGAACCTGACCGGGCAGGATCGGGCGCTCCAGCAACTCTTCGTCATCAGTCACGTCGAGGAGGTGAACACCTCGCCGCTGGTCGATGAGGTCTGGCACGTTGCCATCCGCGACGGTGTCAGCAATCTCGATCAGGACCCCCGAGACGGTACCATCTCGTTGGAACGCGCCGAGGAGTTGCTGCTCGGCGAGGAATGAACGCCGCGGGCAATGAGAGGGCGCCATGACCGCACAACCGACCGTAGACCGCTTTTCCTGGCACCCTCGCTGGTCCGGCCAGACCCCGGATGAGGTCCGTGTTGCGCTGCTCGACGAGATCGCCGCGGACCAGCGAGCCTATGCCCTCGCGCTCTCGGGCGCGGAACTGCATGAAAACAACGCGCTCGCATCTGTCGTCGCGTTCGACCGGAAGTGGGGCGGCCTGGCAATGGACTGGGCCGATCTCGACGCAGCCGAGCTCGCCGGCGCGATGCTGGCCGTAGAACAGGAACGCGAGCGGCGGCGGGAGATGATTCCGGCCGCCGCCCTGGCTGTTCAGATTTCGATGACCCCGGGCGAGCCCGAACCTGATGAATTCCCCGAGAAGACGATCCGACTGACCGACACCAACGGGCGCTTCATCGCCCTGGTGGTGGTTCTGGGACTCGCGGCGATCTTCGCCTGGTTCGTGTTGCGCTGATCTACGCGACCCGCGACCCGCGGCTTGCCATACGCCTCCAGAAGAACCAGATGACCAGCCCGGCCCCGACGATGAGCACGATCCACTGCAGGTAGCCGACGATATCCTGCACGACTCCTGAGTCCCAGGACGCGCCAAGCGCCACGCCAGCCCCGATGAGGATCGTGTTCCAGATCGCGCTTCCCAGCGCCGTGAGAATGATGAAGCGGGGCAGCGGCATCGCCTCGATCCCGGCAGGGATGGAGATCAGGCTGCGCACCACCGGCAGCAGCCGGCAGAGGAACACGGCCCAATTGCCATATCGCCCGAACCACGAGTCCGCCTTGTCGATGTCGGATTCCTTCAACAGCGCCTTGCTCCCGTGCGAGCGCACCAGCCCGCGCAGGCGATCTTCGCCGAGCCAGCGGCCGATGGCATACAGGACAAGCGCGCCGACGACCGACCCGATCGTACTGGCGAGGACCACCATCGGAAAACTGAACGACCCCTGCGTCACGTTGAACCCGGCCGCGGGGAGGATGATCTCCGATGGAATCGGCGGGAATACGTTCTCCAGCGCGATCAGCAACGCCACCCCGGTATAGCCCAGAGCGTCCATCAGCTTCAGGACCAGATCGACGAGTTTGTCGGTCACGTATTGGCTCCCGCCGCGAGCGTCACCCCCCGCCGGCGAACCGGATCGAGAGCGCAAGGTAAACCGCATAGAGCCCGAGCAAACCAACTGCTGCTGTCCGGTCTGCCCCGCCTCGTGCGCGGAGGAGCATAAAGCAGATGGCGGGAGCCGCGACGGCGCACGGCAGGTACCACTGCATGGTTGCCGCATCCAGCAACATCGGCCGGGCCAGCACGATGATCCCGGCGTTCAGCGTCAGAAAGTGGACAACGGTCCCTGCAATGTTGCCGACCGCCACGTCGGCGCGGCCCCGGCGCGACGGCACGGCGACCCGAACGATCTCCTCCGCTTCCACCGCCGCCGCGATCGCCGTGTTGCCGAGAAGCGTCGGTCCCGCCGGGAACCGGGCTACCAACGTTCGAAACCCATCGGACAGCAGGTTTCCGCCGACCCCCATCAGCGTGAGTCCGGCGAGGATGCGCAGGAACGGATGGAGCGCCCCGATCACGCCGTCATCCTCGTCATCGTCGTCATCCTCCACCGGCTCGATCCCGGAGCGCGCCAGCCCTGCGATGAACGGAATGAACGCCAGCGCCAGCAGCGCGCCGTCGAGCCGCGAGAGTTCACCATCCAGTGAGAACGCAAGGAGGGGCAGGGGCGAAGCCGCGGTCCAGAGCAACACGCTCCACGGCAGCTCCGTCCGGAACGGGGCAAGCACGGCCCCGAAACCGGTCACCCCTAGCGCGAGGAAGACCGCCCCGCCGAGCGATGTGCCAAGCGCTGCGCCGGGAAACCCCGCGAGATTTGCGGCCACCCCAGCCGCGATGTTCTCCAGTTCCATGCCCGACATCAAAACCGTCAGGGCGAACGCCGACACGCCAAACCGCCGCGCGCTCGAGGAAATTCCCGAGAGCAACGCCGCCGCCCCGGCCACGATCAGCGCCAGCGCCGCTGCCAGCGCGAGGAGGGCGAGAACCCCGTTCATGCCTCGAGCGCCGCCCGGATCCCGGCTGGATCGTCGGTGATCAGCACATCCGCGCCGAGATCACGCATGACGAATGCGGCTTGCGGGTCGTTGACCGTCCAGACCGCGACTTTGAGCCCGCGCTCGCGCAGGATCGGCGCAGTCTCCTCGTTGAAAAACGGAAACCAGAGGGCCACCCCGGGCGAGCCGAGTTCGGCGGCAACATCGAGCAGCGCGTCATCGAAGGCCTCATGCAGCGGCCAGAGTTCGGCGTCGGCATCGAGGCGCCGCACCTCCCGCAGGATGTTCCATTCGAACGATGAAATCAGCCAGCGCGAGGCGGGGTGCTTCCGGAGAGCGGCCAGGGTCGCAGCCTCCGCTCCTGCCTGCTTCACCTCGACATCGAGCCGCAGCGGCCCGGCGACCGTCTCCAGCGCTTCCTCGAATGAGGGAATGCGTTCGCCATCTCCCGCATCCAATCTTCGAAGCACGTCGAACGGATACTGGTCAACATGACCGGTTCCGTTCGTCGTCCGGTCCAGCTCAATGTCGTGGATGAGCACCGGAACGCCATCAGAAGAGGCATGAATGTCGAATTCGACGCCATCCGCGCCGTCCTCGACCGCGCCACGCAGCGCGGCCAGCGTGTTCTCCGGCAACCGGACGGATGACCCGCGATGGGCATAGATGAGCACGGCGCGTCTCCTAGCACGGGAATTGCGTCAACTAACCCAATGCTACCAGCCGTCAGCAAACCGATAACTTGACACGAATCGTATCAAACTCTATACTACGATCATGAACGAGGGAGCAGACTGATGGCGCCACGGCACGGTGAACCTGTCTTCGTGATCAGCGTCGCTGCGCGGTTGCTGGAAATGCACCCCCAGACGCTGCGGAAGTATGAACGCGAGGGGCTGATCGCCCCATCCCGAACGACCGGGAACCTGCGGCTTTATTCGGATCGCGACATCGAGCGGTTGCGGCAGGTGAAGTATCTGGTCGACGAACGGGGGCTCAACCTCGCTGGGGTCCAGCTTGCGCTGGAGTTGACCCAGCGTCTCCGTGAGACCCGCCTCCGCATGGGTCAGGACGAGGCGTTCTGCCGCGACATGGACGCCGTCCTCTCGCTGCTGGGCATTCGCGAGGATTCCAGCCGCGACCGCACTGGCTGACCTTTCAGCCCACTTTCATGGCAATGTGAGACGACGAAGGGGCACGAGCCTGTTGGCCGCCCCGGGGAGGGAAGAAGAGC
>CAIPGK010000664.1 GCA_903864575.1 uncultured Chloroflexota bacterium | reverse complement strand
GTTCTTCTGGTCCATCTTCTGGATGTCGGCGAGGAACTCGTCCGACAGCAGGCTGATGTCCGCCCGCTCCATGCCCGCGACCCGGAACACGTCGAGGATGCCATCGGCGACAACGGCGCGGGAGAGAAGCTGGTTCAGGTCGTGGTCGATCTCGGCGGCGTCCTTGCGGCCCCCGGTGTGCTTGATGAGGTTGGCCCGGATGGCGGTGAACAGCGCAACGTCATCGCGGAGGCGGGCCGCCGTCTGGGTGCCCCCAGACAAGGCGAACGCCGTCACCATGCGCGCCGCCATGTCGAGGTAGCGACGCCGACCGTCATCGACCGAAAGGACGTGGTCGATGCAGTCGCGCAGCACCTTCAACTTGCCAGCCGGCCCTTCGGTGAAGAAGGACTGCCAAGACACGCCGTTGAGCATGGCGATGATCGCCTCGTGCTCAGCCAGCAGCAGCCGTGCCGCCGCATCCTGATCAACACCAGCCTTCTGCTGATCGCGTGCGCTGAAGGTGGCCAGTGCCGCCTTCAACTCCGCACCAATGCCAAGGTAGTCCACAACGAGACCGCCGGGCTTTTCGCCGAAGACGCGGTTGACGCGCGAGATGGCCTGGATCAGCCCATGCCCACGCATCGGCTTGTCCACGTAAAGGGTATGCAGGCTCGGCGCGTCGAACCCGGTCAGCCACATGTCGCGGACGATGACGAGATCGAACCCCGATGACGGCTCCTTGAACCGGTCAGCCAGCTTGCGCAGACGACCCTTATTTCGGATGTGTGGCTGATACTCCGGCGGATCGCCCGCGCTGCCGGTCATGATGACCTTCAGCATCCCGTCCCCATCCTCTGACCCGGCCCAATCAGGGCGCAGCTCGACGATGGCGTCGAACAAGGCGACACCGATGCGGCGGCTCATGGCGACGATCATCGCCTTGCCACCGCCCATGGCCTCTCGTCGCTGCTCGAAATGCTCCACAATGTCGGCGGCGATCAGATCGACCCGATCCTGCGCCCCGACCAGAGCCTCAAGCCGGGACCATCGCCCCTTGTGCTTCTCTGCCTCGGTGGTCTCCTCGGTTTCGAGGACCGTATCTGCGCCTTCATCCAGCGCGGCCTTGGCCTCCTCGTTCAGCCGAAGCTGGGCCAGCCGGGCCGTGTAGTAGATCGGGACCGTGGCTCCGTCCTCGACTGACTGAGCGATGTCATAGGTGTCGATCTGGTCGCCGAAGACAGTGCGCGTGTTCCGGTCGGCGCTCTCGACCGGCGTGCCGGTGAAACCGATGAACGTCGCCTGCGGCAGGGCATCCCGGATGTGCTGGGCAAAGCCGCCGGAGGTCAGGGCGGCGGTCTCGCCACGGATGGTCACCCGCGACTTGAAGCCATACTGGGTCCGGTGGGCCTCGTCGGCGACCACGATGATGTTCCGGCGGCTGGAGAGTTCGGGGAAGGACACCTCGCCCGCGACCAAACCGAACTTCTGCATGGTCGTGAACACGATGCCGCCGGACGCCCGGCCCAGCGCCGTGCGAAGATCATCGCGATCCTCGACTGCCG
>CAIPGK010000663.1 GCA_903864575.1 uncultured Chloroflexota bacterium | reverse complement strand
GTGTGTCGATGCGACTCCTCCCTATTGCCCTCTAAGGCCATCAGCCCACAAGCCCACAAGCCCATAAGCCACGGAGTCAGCCATGACCTTCTACGAACGCCTCGGCCTGCGCACTGTCATCAACGCCGCCGGGACCCTCACCCGGTTGGGCGGGAGCCGCATGGCCCCGGAGGTGCTGGCGGCGATGCAGGAAGCGGCTGGCTCGTTCGTTCCAATCGATGAACTGCAGGAACGGGCCGGAGCGGTCATCGCCGGGATCACCGGCGCGGAGACCGGGTACGTCGTCACCGGGGCGGCGGCGGGGCTGTCGCTGGGGACAGCCGCTTGCGTCGCCGGCATGGACGTCGGGAAGATGGACCGTCTGCCGGACACGGGCGGGATGAAGAACGAGGTCGTCGTTCAGCGCGGCCATCGCAACAGCTACGACCATGCGATCCGGGCGGTTGGCGTCCGCATGGTGGAGGTCGGCTACCTCGGGTATCCCGGCGCAGGCGGCACGATGCCGTGGCAACTGGACGAGGCGATCACCGAGCGCACCGCCGCGGTCGCCTGCCCGATCCTCGACACGCCCGGCTGCCTGCCCCTGCCCCTCGTCTGCGAGATCGCCCACGCGAAGGGCGTGCCGGTGATCGTCGACGCAGCCGCCGAACTGCCGCCCCGGATCAACCTCCGCCGGTTCATCGCCGAGGGGGCCGATCTGGTGGTCTTTTCCGGCGGCAAGGCCATCGGCGGACCGCAGGCGAGCGGCATCCTCGCCGGGCGCGCGGACCTGATCGCCTCGGTCGCCCTCCAGCACCAGGACATGGACATCCGGCCCGAAACCTGGTCCCGTCGCGGGTGGATCGCCGAGGGCCGTGTCGCAGGGGTTCCGCACCAGGGATTCGGCCGTTCGATGAAGGTCGGCCGCGAGGAGATCGCCGGGTTGCTGACCGCCCTCCACCGCTTTGCCGCCGGCAGCGACCATGAGGACATTGCCCGGTTTTCCACCCTGTTGGATCCGATCGAGTATGCCCTGCGGGACGTTCCCGGAATCTCGCTCGAACGACGCCAGACCGAGATGGAACCCGTTCCCCGCCTGGTCATTACCCCCGATCCCGGCCATCCTGCCGGTTCGGTCTTCGCCATCGCGGTGCGTCTGTACGAGGGCGACCCGCGCATTGCGATTGGCGAGTCGCAGGCCGACCGGGGCGTGCTCTTCGTCAATCCGATGTCGCTCGACCCGCGCGAGGCCGAACTGGTCGGCAGGCGGTTGCGCGAGGTCCTGTCGCTCGCGGTCTGATCGCGCTGGAGGCTGTCGTGCTGATTCGCCCGGAAAACGGACGGAAGATCCTCTGGCAGGAGATGCTGCGGAGCGAGTTGCTGGCCGCGCAGGAGCACCGGGGCGTCGTCATCGTACCGGTCGGGTCCGTCGAGCAGCACGGTCCGCACTGCCCACCCGACGTGGACATCAGCATCCCCTATCACCTTGCCATCGAGACCGCATCCCGGATCACGGACGTGCCGGTGATCGTCGCCCCGCCCGTGACCTACGGCTTCACCCATTACAACATGGGGGAGATCGGCACCATCACCCTGCGCCTGGAGACCTTCATCGACGTGCTCTGCGACGTCTCCCGCAGCATCTGGGCGAATGGGTTCCACCGGATCATCCTGCTCAACGGCCACGGCGGGAACGAGCAGGCGACCTGGAACGCCGCGATGAAATTGGCCGAGGAGGATATCTGGCCGGTCGCCCTCACCTACTGGACGATGGTCACCGATGAACTGAAGGCGTGGGGCGATGCCGACGCCGACATCGGTCACGGCGGCGAGTGGGAGACGAGCCTGCAACTGGCCCTGCGCCCGGACCTGGTCGACATGTCCCGCGCCGTGAAGGACGACTGGCGGCTGAAATTCGGCCCGGAGGTCGGCCGCTACGCCCGCTTCCCCGAGCGCCGCCGCGAAATGGAGCACGGCGTGATGGGCGACCCGTTCGCCGCATCCGCGGAGAAGGGCCAGCGGGTGTTCGATCTGCTCGTCGAGCGCCTGTCCGCCCTCTGCCGGGAGTATCACGACATCGATCCGCCCCGGTACATGGAGTTCGGCAGCCACTGCCCGCGATGACGGCGGAGATCATGCGTGCTGACCGGGAACATGGGGCATGCTTTGCGG
>CAIPGK010000662.1 GCA_903864575.1 uncultured Chloroflexota bacterium | reverse complement strand
CGGCGTTGTGTCCGGGCAGACATGGAATGCTCTGGGCGCCGTCAGGTTGCGGGGCCGGAGTCCCGTGCGCCAACAGGAGAGGGGAGCAGGCGCACTGCCTGCTCCCCTGACGTTCTCCCGGATCGGTTGTCGGTATTCCTCGCCGCCGAAGGACGGGCGGCGGCGGCTGGCGCCAGGGCGGGCAGAGAAGTCGCCGCCTTCTTCACGCCGGGGTGGGCGGTCGCCCATCGGGCGATCACCCATCGGACGGTCTCCGGGGGGGCGGTCGCCCATCGGGCGCGGGCCGCGGTCGCCGCCACCGCGAGGACCGCCAAACCCGCCCCGGTCGCCGCCCGGCCGGGGGCCGCGCTCGGGCTTGGGCTCAGGCAGTTCGCCGGTGATGGCGGCGCGGCGGGAGAGGCTGACCTTCCCGTTCGGCGCGACCTCGATCACCATCACATCGATCTCATCGCCGACGTTCACGACATCTTCGACGCGATTCACGCGGATCGCGGGATCCTCGGACAGCTCCGAGATGTGGACGAGACCATCCTTGCCCGGGAGAATCTCGACAAAGGCCCCAAACGGCATGACGCTCACGACCTTGCCGTGGAACCGTTCACCCCGCTCGATTTTGTACTCCTGGGTCATGCCCAGGATGCGCTGGACCGCCGCCTCGGCGCCGGCGGATTCCACCGATGCGATCGAGACCGTGCCGTCGTCGTTGATGTCGATCTTGGTGTTGGTCTCCTCCTGCAATGAGCGGATGTTCTTGCCGCCCGGGCCGATGATGAGACCGATCTTCTCCGGGTTGATCTTGATCCGAAGCACGCGCGGGGCGAACCTTGAAAGCTCCGCGCGCGGGGACGCCAGACACTCGATCATCTTTCCAAGAATATGTGCGCGGCCGGCATTGGCCTGCTCGAGCGCCTGCCGCATGATCTCGAAGGTAATGCCGCGGGTCTTGATGTCCATCTGGATGGCAGTCACGCCCTTGGCTGTGCCAGCCACCTTGAAGTCCATGTCGCCGAGCGCATCTTCCATCCCCTGAATGTCGGAGAGGACGGTGTAGCCGCCGGTGGCTGGATCGGTGATGAGCCCCATCGCGATTCCTGCGACCGGGGCGGTGATCGGGACGCCCGCGTCCATCAGCGACAAGGTGCTGCCGCAGACCGATGCCATGGAGGACGAGCCGTTCGAGCTCATGACCTCGGAGACCAGACGCAGGGTGTAGGGGAACTCGTCCTCGCTGGGGATCACCGGGAGAAGCGCGCGCTCAGCGAGCGCGCCGTGGCCGATGTCGCGCCGTCCCGGCCCCCGCATGCGGCGAACTTCGCCGACGCTGAACGGCGGGAAGTTGTAGTGGTGGATGTACCGCTTGCGATCCTCTGGGCTGATCGAGTCGAGTCGCTGCTCCTCCGCCGTGGAGCCGAGCGTGACGACGGTGACCACCTGGGTCTGCCCGCGGGTGAAGATGGCGGAGCCGTGGGTGCGGGGGAGATAGTCAACCTCGCACCAGATCGGGCGGATCTCCTCCGGGCGGCGGCCATCAGGCCGAATGCCGTCGCGAATGATCCCGCCGCGAACCTCCTCCTTGAGCAGGGATTCAAAGGCGTCCGCGACCTCCTTGTGGGAGAAGCGCATGGTGGAATCTTCGTCGCCCGGGGATGCGAGTTGCTGCAGGAGTTCATGCTTGAGGGCATCGGTTCCTTCAAGGCGAACAACCTTGTCGGGATTGTTCACGGCCTCGCGGAGGCGATCGCCGATGACGTCCCTGACCTCCGCCAGCATCGCCTCGTTCTTTGGCGGGGCGACGAACGTCCACTTCTCCTTGCCGGCCATGTCGCGCAGTTTCAACTGGAGATCGGTGATCTCGCGGATGGCACGGTGCGCGGTGGCGATAGCGTCGAGCAGCACCGACTCGGGGAGTTGGCTGGCCTCGCCTTCGACCATCATGATCGCGTCGGCGGTGCCGGCGATCACCATGTCGAGTTCGCTACCCTCGAGATCGGCCGTGGTCGGGTTGACGATCACCTGGCCATTGACGTACCCAATGCGAACCGCGCCAACCGGGCCTTCCCATGGAATCGGCGAAAGCATCAGCGCCGCGGATGCGCCGATGATGGAGAGGATGTCGGGATCGTTCTCCTGATCGGCTGACATGACGGTGCTGATGATCTGGACCTCGGCCTTGTAGCCCTTGGGAAAGAGGGGCCGGATCGGTCGGTCGGTCAGACGGGCGGCGAGGATGGCGGCCTCGGTCGGTCGGCCCTCCCGCTTTATGAAGCCGCCCGGGATCTTGCCGGCGGCATACATCCGCTCTTCGTAGTCCACGGTGAGCGGGAAGAAGCCGACATCCTCGCGCGGCTCGCGTTCGCCGACCACGGTGGAGAGGACGGTGCTGTCCCCATACTGAACCATGACGGCGCCCATCGCGAGACCGGCGATGCGGCCGGTTTCAAGCGAAAGGGTGCGCCCGGCGAGGTCGAGTTCGACCCGCTTGATGTTGTCTCGATACGTGCCTTCCATGGCAATTGGCCTCCTGGCGGCCGGCGTGTCCGTGCCGCGGCGCGTTGAGCGCGGTGCGCTGGCCGGGGCGCGTCGCCCCGGCAGGCCGGATTCCCCACCGGCAGGGGACTGGAGTGCGACGGCGACGCATCTCCGCCGCGCTCCAATTCCCGTCCGGCGTTCCGGCGGCTCTGGTGGTGTCAGCAGCCTCCTTTCGCGTCGCGGGAGTGCGCGAACCATACGACGCGGCCCAGGGTCAGCAACCCTGGGCCGGCGCAAACGGCTATGAGCGAGCGTGACCCGGCCGAGACGAACACGGCAGGGAGCGGGCCAGACTCGGAAACCAGATCTCGGTTGCGGCTACTTGCGGAGCCCGAGGCGCGCAATGGTCGCACGGTACCGCTCGACATCCTTGGCGCTGAGGTAGGCCAACAGGCGGCGGCGGCGGCCCACCAGCTTCAGCAGCCCGCGGCGCGAGTGATGGTCGTGCTTGTGGGTCCGCAGATGGTCGGTAAGGTCATTGATGCGCTGCGTCAGCAGGGCAACCTGGACCTCAGGCGAGCCGGTGTCGGTCTCGT
>CAIPGK010000661.1 GCA_903864575.1 uncultured Chloroflexota bacterium | reverse complement strand
GGGACACCCCCGCGCCAAGCGCCCGGGCCATGCGGTCGAACGAAGAACCGTCCATCTCTCGTCTCCTTCTCCTGTGGAGCCAGCCGGGCCGCGCAACGCGCAGCCCGGGTGGCGGATTCATCAGCAGCTGATCGTCCCGCCCGCGCACTGATCGGGCGTGTTTCCGGTAATGCTCCCGGTGACTGCGGTCAGCGTGGCGGTGTTACTCTCGGCCCAGACGCCGCCGCCGGAGGGCGCCGAAGCGGTCGCCGTGTTTCCGGTGATCGTCGCGCTGCCGCTCACCGTCACCGCGGCCGGATTGTAGATGGCCACGCCGCCGCCCTTCACTGCGGTGTTGCCGGAAATGACCGCCGAGCCTTCCACCGCAAGCTCCGAATTATCGGCGTAGATGCCACCGCCATCTGATGAAGCGGTGTTTCCGGTGATCCGCGCGGCGCCGCGCACCGTCATCGCGGCCGGGTTGCCGCCGCTTTCCAGGTAGACGCCGCCTCCGTAGCCGTCCTCGCAGGTGTTGCCGGAGATGACCGCCGACCCCTCCACCGCGGCCTCGGTTTCGGACACGTAGATGCCGCCGGCGGTTTTGGCGGCCGTGTTGTCGCTCACCTGCGCGGAGTCGGTGATCGTCAGCTGCACCCAGTCCGCGGGCCGGCCGCTGCCAAACCACGAGACGAACATGCCGCCGCCGTAGCCATTGGAGCCAAAGGCGGTATTGCCGGAGATCTCGACCTCGCCGGAGATCGTGGCCGTCGCCCAGTCCTCGAACGCGACGCCGCCGCCAAAATCCATTGCAGCATTGCCGATGATCTGCACCCGGTCCCTGATCAGAACAGTCACGGCCGCACCAGTAACACCCTTGGCGTAGATGCCGCCGCCCATGCCAGCCACACTGTTTTCGGCGATCACCACGTCGCCTTCGATGATCACGGTGACGGCGCGGGTTCCCCCGTTCCACTGCTGGATGGCAATCCCCGACTGCGTGTTGCCGGTGATTCGCGCGTGACCGGAGACTGTCACGTTCACCCCGGCGCCGTTGGTCAGAACGCCACCACCGGTGACACCCGCGATATTGTCGGCAATCACCGCCCACCCGGAGATCACCAGGTCCGACGCCCCTTCGACGTAGATGCCGCCGCCAGATAACGTGGCAGCGTTGTCTCGAACGACGGCGTCGTCGGTCACCGTCACGGTGAGCCCGTCCCCGATGACGGCGAGCGCGCCGCCGACACCGACGACTGCGTTGTCCTTCCATCCACCGTTCTTCACCACGGTGGTGCCGGCCAGCGTCACGCTGCCGTCGCTGCCGATGCCGCCGCCGTAGAGGGAATTCTCCCAGTCCTGGTACCCATCCACCGTGATGTCCAGCACCGTCAGGCTCTTGCCGCCCGTCACCGCGATCGTTCGCTGGCCTAATCCTGCCGCGTCCCGCGTCGCGTTCCGCAGCGTCACCCGGTCGCCCGGGCACGCCCGCAGCGTCAGGTCCGTGTTGGCGATCGTCAGGTCCTCGACGTAGGTCCCCTTCCCGATGGCGATGACGTCCCCATCGCTCGCCGCGTCGATCGCCGCCTGCACCGTCTGGTACGTGCAGCTCGCGCACACGATCGGCGTGCAACTCTCCGCGCACGCCGGGCTGCTGCACGGC
>CAIPGK010000660.1 GCA_903864575.1 uncultured Chloroflexota bacterium | reverse complement strand
GGCGACGAGCCCGATCGACCCCACGTTCAGGTGCGGCTTGTATCGCTCGAACTTCTGCTTGGCCATCGTATCCTCCGTTTGCCGGCGTCTCCGCGCCGGTCCTCAAACCGTGCTCTGATCCAGCTTCGCGCCGGACCCGGCAGCCCCGGGTCCGGCGCTTTCCGCGTTAGGCGCGGGTCGCCTTCGCCACCAGTTCCTCGGCGAGGTTGTTCGGCAGCGGCGCGTAGTGATCGAATTCCATTGAGTAGGTCGCGCGGCCCTGCGTGGCCGAGCGAAGATCGGTGGCGTACCCGAACATCGACGCCAGCGGCACGAAAGCCTTCACGACCTGGGCGCCCGACCGGCTCTCCATGCCTTGAATCTGGCCGCGCCGAGCGTTCAGATCGCCGATGACGTCACCCATGAAGTCATCCGGGGTGACCACCTCGACGTTCATGACCGGCTCGAGGATCGTCGCGCGTCCCCGTTTGATTGCATCCTTGAGCGCCAGCGACCCGGCAATCTTGAACGCCATTTCCGAGGAGTCGACGTCGTGGAACGAGCCGTCGATGAGAGTCGCCTTGAGGTCGACGATCGGGAAGCCGGCCTGGCCTCCCGTCAGCATCGACTCCCGGATCCCCGCGTCGATCGGCCCAATGTACTCGCGCGGGATCGAGCCGCCGACGATCTTGTCGACGAACTCGTAGCCCTTGCCGCGCTCCTGCGGCGAGAACTCGACGATGCAGTGACCGTACTGGCCCTTGCCACCCGACTGGCGGACGTGCCGGCCCTCGGCCTTGACCGGAACCGTGATGGTCTCCTTGTAAGCGACCTGCGGCCGGCCAACATTCGCCTCGACCCGGAACTCGCGAAGCATGCGGTCGACGATGACTTCGAGGTGAAGTTCGCCCATGCCCTCGATGACCGTCTGGCCGGTATCCTCATCGGTCCGCAGGCGGAAGGTCGGATCCTCTTCAGCCAGTCGAGCGAGCGCCGCGCCCATCTTGTCCTGGTCGGAGCGGGTCTTCGGCTCGACCGAGACCGAAATCACCGGCTCGGGGAAGGTCATCGACTCCAGGATCACCGGGTTGGCGGGATCGCAAAGAGTGTCGCCGGTGAAGGTCGACTTCAGGCCGATCACCGCCGCGATATCACCAGCGGAGACCGATTGAATCTCCTCGCGGTGATTCGCGTGCATCTTGAGCAGGCGGCCGATGCGCTCCCGGTCGCCCTTGGTGCTGTTGAGCGCGTAGGTGCCCGAATCCAGCTTGCCCGAGTAGACGCGGATGAATGCAAGCTTGCCCACGTGCGGGTCAGCCGCGATCTTGAACGCCAGCGCCGAGAACGGCTGGCCGGCATCCACGGACCGCTCGACCTCTTCGCCGGTCTTCGGGTCGATGCCCATGACCGCCGGGACGTCGAGCGGCGAAGGCAGGTACTCGACGATGGCGTCGAGCATCAGCTGGACGCCCTTGTTCTTGAGCGCGGAACCACAGAGGACCGGCACGAGCTGGCCGCTGACGGTGCCGACGCGAAGGGCAGCGCGAATCTCGTCGGGCGAGAACACGTCGTCCTCGAGGTAGCGCATGGTCAACTCCTCGTCGACCTCCGCAACCTTCTCGATCATGAGATGGCGAGCTTCCTCGACGGCGTCCGCCATGTCAGCCGGAATCTCGACCCGCTCGATGTTCTTCCCTTGATCGTCGTGGTAGATGTAGGCGCACTGGTCGATCAGGTCAACCACGCCCTTGTAGTCCGCCTCAGCGCCGATCGGGAGCTGGATGGGAACCGGGTTGCCCTTCAGCCGATCCACGATCATGTCGACCGTGCGCTGGAAGTTGGCGCCAGTCCGGTCCATCTTGTTCACGAAACAGATGCGCGGGACCGAGTACTTGTCGGCCTGCCTCCACACCGTCTCGGACTGCGGCTCAACGCCAGCCACGGCATCGAAGACGACCACGCCGCCGTCGAGCACACGCAGCGAGCGCTCCACCTCGACCGTGAAGTCGACGTGGCCCGGGGTGTCGATGATGTTGATGGTGTGGTCTTTCCACGAGCAGGTCGTG
>CAIPGK010000659.1 GCA_903864575.1 uncultured Chloroflexota bacterium | reverse complement strand
CGGGCGCCTGTTCCACGGCGAACCCATCCGGCGTCCTGCGTCGGGCACCGTGGTCTCCTCGGCGCCCGGTAGTGAACGGTCGACCGTTCGATCGTCCACACACGGCGGGGCCGCCGCCGGCGTGCTGGACGGGCTGCGGGTCGTCGAGATGGGCAGCTACACCACCGCGCCGCTCGCAGCGCGCAATCTCGGCATGCTCGGGGCTTACGTGGTGAAGGCCGAGCCCCCCGGCGGTGAGCTGTCGCGCGCCTCGCCCCCCTACCAGGATGGACAGAGCTACCTCTGCACGATGAGCAACACCGACAAGCGTGCCTTCGCGGTGGACCTGCGCACGGCCGACGGACGGAAGAGGTTCAGCGAACTGCTGTCCCACGCGGATGTATTCGTCGAGAACATGAAGCCGGGCGCACTTGCGCGCTTCGGTTTCAGCCGCGAGCGCATCGAGGCGCTGAACCCCAGGCTGATCTACTGCTCGGTGTCCGGGTATGGCGCAGGATCCCCGCTGGCCGATCTCCCGGCCATGGACACGACGATCCAGGGTGCCGCGGGACTGATGGCAATGACCGCCGATGCAGGACGCCCGTGCAAGGTCGGGGTGTCCGTTGCCGATCTGCTGGGAGGGCAGTTCGGCCTGGCCGCTATCCTGGCAGGGCTCGCCTATCGAGACCGTACCGGATGCGGCCGCTACATCGACCTCTCGATGCAGGAACTGACCGCATGGGTCACCCAGTTTCACTGGAACCCGGCCACGCCACCGGCTGGCACGGGACGCACCGTCCGCTGCGCCGACGGCTTCGTGCTGATCATCGACGCCGATCCTGCTGAAGCCGCACCAGTCGACCGCCCGTCGATCAGCGCTGACGACGTAGTCACGGCCACCCGTGCCCAGACGATCGCCACGCTGGCTGCGCGCGGCATCCGCTGCGCTCCCGTCCAGTCGGTCGGCGAAGTGGCAACGAATGGGCTCACCGCAGCACGCGGTCTGATCGTCACCACCCATACCCGCAACGGACAACCGTGGCCTGCGCTGGCCTGCCCGATCCGGATGGCGCCAGGCATGCCGGCCATTCGCTGGGCGCTCGGCGCCGTCGACTCGGACCGCGACGAGGTGGTTCGCGACTGGACACTTGCCGATGGAGGATCCCCGCCATGAAGGTGCTGGTCTCCGGCGGGGCCGGCTTCGTCGGCCTCAACATCGTGGAAGCCCTGCTGGCGCGCGGCGACACTGCCGTCGTGCTGGGAGACTCGGCGCTGCCCAGCGAGGCGCGCCGGGCGTTCGAGCAGTTGCCGGGCACCCTCGCGTTCGAACGGGCCGACGTAGCCGACGGGTTGGCCGTGCAGGCCGTCCTTGAACGGCAACAGCCCGACGCAGTGGTACATGCCGCGGCGATCACGTCTGGTGAAACACGCGAGTTCAGCGAATTCGACCGCGTGGTGGATGTGAACCTGAAGGGTGTCTTTCACGGCCTGCGCGCGGCGATCCCGGTCATGAGGGCGCAGGGCGGCGGCACGATCATCATCGTCTCGTCCGGCGCGGCGCGTGCCGCGCTTGAGGGTTGGTCCAGCTACTGCGCGGGCAAGGCGGGGGCGTTGATGCTGACCCAAGCCGCCCATTTGGAGGAAGGCGCGCATGGCATCCGTGTTTTGGGCCTTTCGCCCGGCACGGTGGCGACCGAAATGCAGGTGAAGATCAAGGCAAGCGGGGTGAACCCGGTCAGTCAGCTTGATCCATCAGTGCATATCCCCGCCGATTGGCCCGCACGGGCACTTTTGTGGATGTGTGGACCTGAGGCCGATCAATGGCTTGGCAAGGACGTGACGTTGCG
>CAIPGK010000658.1 GCA_903864575.1 uncultured Chloroflexota bacterium | reverse complement strand
GGCCCCACGCGAACGCCTTTCGGTTGCGGGCTGGGCGATCGCCCCGACGGGCATCGCCTCGGTGACCGCGACGCTCGATGATGCGCTGCTCGATGGTCTGTCATACGGCGCCCTCCGGCCGGATGTCGCGCGCTCCTACCCGTTCTACCCCAATGTCGACCACTCCGGATTCGTCGCGACCTTCCCCCTCGAAGGATATGAACCGGGCGAGCACACGCTCCGCATCGAGGCCATTGCCGGCGACGGCAAGACCGGCGCGATGGTCATCCCTTTCGTGCTGGACACCAGCGCCCCGGACATCGGGGAAGTGCCCCATCTCACTGACAAGTACCCGATTTGGCTCGAGCGAAACGAACCCTCCGGGGAGGCGTTGGACACGCTCGCCGCGACGGTGCGCGCCAGCACCGTACTCCCGTCGTTCGACATCATCGCCCCGATCACGGGCGGTTCCTCCTCGGACTACCAGCCATTCATCGACGCCTTGATCGCGCAGGCCTATCCGAACTGGCGGGTCCTCCTGCCGGTCTCTCCGGAGGCGGGCGGCGAACTCATCGAATGGGCGAAGAGCCTGATCGGCGTACACCCTCGCATCGGCATCAGCGTCGTCAACGGGTCCACGACCTTCGCCCAGCTTGCAAACGCCGGCCTCACGGCTGTGAAGGCAGACTGGATCGCCGTCGTCCACCCGGATATCCGGTTCCAGCCCTATGCGCTGGCCGAGCTCGCCCTCGAACTCCAGAAACACCCGGACGCGGACATCATCTATACCGACGAGGACAAGATCGACCCGCTGACCGGCCAGCGCTGGGACCCGTTTTTCAAGCCCGACTGGTCGCCTGAACTCCATCTTTCCAAAGACTATCTCGGTCCTGCCGTGTTCTACCGCAACATCCTGCTCGCCCGGACTGGCAATCTTGCCCACGACCTTCCGGGCGCGGAGGGATACGATCTGGCGCTTCGCGCCACCGAAAAGACCCGGCGTATCCGTCACCTCGCCCGGCCTGCCGTCTCCCGCACCGCGCTGGTCGATGAACCGGCGCAGGCCCACCCCGCCGAAGGGGTTGCCGCCGCCGAAGCCCTCGGTCGCGCCATGGATCGCCGCCGCATCGACGCCACCATCGAACCAGGCAATCAGCCCGGCTTGTGGCGGGTGCGACACGCCATCCCGGGAACGCCCGGCGTCACCATCGTGATGCCCAGCGGCGGCAAGATGCAGTTCCTGCGTCCCTGCATGGACGATCTCGTCAATCGCACCACCTATCCAAACCTGCACATTCTCATCCTCGACAACTCGACCGGCGGCGAGGTCGCTTCACTGGTCGATGAGTTGCAGCCCGTCTTCCCGAACCTCACCCGGGTACCGGTCGATCTCCAACCATTCAACTTCTCGGCCCTGATCAACAAGGCGCTCCCCCACATTTCGACCGAATACGCCCTCCTGCTGAACGACGACATTACTGTGATCACGCCTGACTGGGTCGAGGCGATGCTCGAGTACGCGCAGCAACCCGAAATCGGCGTCGTTGGCGCGAAACTGCTCTTCCCCGATGGGACGATCCAACACGCAGGCGTCACGCTCGGCCCATATGACGGAACCGGACACGCCTTCAAATTCTTCCGTGGTGACGATCCCGGCTACTTCGGTCTGCCGGACGCCGTATGCAACTACCTCGGCGTGACGTTCGCCTGCGCCCTGATGAAGACCGATCTGCTCAAGACGCTCGGCGGGCTCGATGAGGTCAATCTTCCGATCGCGTTCAACGATGTCGACTTCTGCCTCCGAGCCTACGAAGCCGGCTTCCGAAACGTGTACACCCCACACGCCGCGCTGGTGCATCACGAGTCGGTCACGAAAAAGGTCATCGCCAAGCCGTCCGAAATCGGGCGCCTCCGGACCCGTTGGGGCCGGCTTATCGAGCATGATCCCTACTACAACCGCAACCTCACCCGGAAGGGCGAGGACGGCGGCCTTCGGATGGATTGACCGTGAGCACCGTCCCGGACAGCCGCTCCGCTCCTGAACCGCCCCGCCGCTGCCGCAAGTGCCGCGAAGGGTCACCTGCGCCCTCCGGGCCACCGGTTCTGGTCGATGACCTTGTCATCGCCGCCCGTCAGCGTGCTCGGGAACCGGAACTCCCGCAGTCCACAGTCGACCACGCCCTCGCCGCGAGGATGCCCGACATGGCCGCGCGGTACGACCTGATCGTCCTGCCCGGTGTTGCGAATGACCGCCCCGAGGCGAGGTCCCTCGCCATCGAGTTCGCCCGACACGCGCACCGCGTCTTCTGGCTTCACCGTCCGGACGAACCCTGGAAAGGTCCGAATCCACCGAATTTCGAGCCCATTGCCGTCGAGGACATCTCCCCGGACTCCGTCGCGCGCGTGCTTGCTAGTCTCCGAAGCGACCGGCATGTGGAGAGTGCCGCACTGCTGGTTCAGGACATCGCGCTTCTTCCCGCGACG
>CAIPGK010000657.1 GCA_903864575.1 uncultured Chloroflexota bacterium | reverse complement strand
CGGCGCGGCAATTGCGGCGGTGCTGGTGGCGACGGTTTCCTCGGCGCGGCTGGTCGGGTTTCGCAGCGTTCCGGCGGTGGCCCTGTTTGCGGTGCTGCTCGGATTGCTGCAGAGCGGGGTTGCGCCGGTGCTTGGCCGAGTTCCAGCGCTGGCGGGGTGCTGGCCGTTCACCGTGGCGACGCTGCTGCTGAATACCGGCGCATTCTGGCTGGCTGGTCAGGTCGTGCCGGGCATGACCGTGACGCCGGCAGGAGGGCTCGTTGGGGCGGTCGCGGCGGGCGTGACCGCAGTTGCGGTGTTCACGCTGCTGGACGAGCGGGTTGGCGATGGATGAGTTGACGCGGTCGGTCTACCCCGAAGCGATGATGGTCGGATTGCTGGCCGACACGCACGTGAACGATCGGGGCACTCGCCGGTTGCCGCAGCAGGTGCTGGAGTTGTTTCGGCGGTTCGAGGTGGGGGTGATCCTGCACGCGGGCGATCTCAACAGCCTGACGGTGCTGGATGAGTTGGAGCAGGTTGCGCCGACGCTCGCGGTGCGGGGCAACAGCGATCTCCCGGAAACGAGGCGGGCGCTGCCTGCCATGCGTGAAATCGAGATTTGCGGAATGACGGTGCTGCTGGTGCATGGCGATGCCGGGCCAAGCGCAAACCGGACGGCGGAGGGACTGGCGGGACGAGCAGGGTGCATCGTCTATGGACATAGCCACATGCCCCGGCTGGAACTAGTGAAGGGATCGATCCTGTTCAACCCGGGGTCCCCCACCGACAAGCGATGGTGGCCGGACTATTCGGTCGGGTTGATGGGTGTGAGCGAGGCAGGGTTCACGCCAGAACTGATCGTCTTCCGGAAAGCCGAGGATCTGGACCGGATCACCCCGTAGCGGGGCGAGGCATCGGCGGGGGCGACGCGAAGCTCTCCGGCGAGGGGAGCACCGGGACTGTGGTGGTCGTAACCCCGGCGGCGGTGGCGAGGCTGCCGGCGACGGCGTCGGTCGTGACAACGCTGAGCGCGACGGCGTGGTCAAAGGCAGCTTCGGCGACCTGCCGGACGAGGCCGAGATCGTTCCAATCGAGCACGCCCGGTTCGATAAGGAGAACGATGGTGGCGTTGGAGCGTTCCGGGAAGCGGAGGGCGGCGTCGGCCAGCATCTGGCGGCCTCCGATGACCTCGATGAAGCGTTGTTCCCGCGCCATCACCTTCTGATAGAAAAACGAAATGATGATCTTGAGAACAGCGGCAGTCGGCACGGCGAGGATCAGGCCGAGCGGGCCGCCGATGGTCGTGCCGATGACGAGGGCGAAGATTACCAGCAGCGGATTGAGGTGCACGATGCGCCCGATGACGAGGGGGATGACAAAGACGTCCTCGATCTGGCGCAGGGCAAAATAGACGAGGGCCACGACGATGGCAAGTGTCGCGTTGGACCAGGCAAAGGGCGCGGTGGGCTGGAAGAAGGCGATGGTGACGGCTATTGCGCCAGCGGTCCACGGGCCGATCAGGGGGATCAATTCGAGGAATCCGGTGACGATGGCGACGGAGAGCGCGTAGTCGACATCGAGGATGCGGAGGGCGATGTAGGAGGCGGCACTCATGATCACGAGCAGGAGAATCTGACCGCGAAGGTATGCGCCAAGGGTGCTGTTGATCTCCACGAGGAGGCGGTCGAACTCCTTGTGGTAGCGGCGGCTCATGTAATTGCGGATTGCGACCACGAAACGATCGCCGTAGATAACGAGATAGAAGGAGGCGATCAGGAAAATGAAGAACTCGATGGCGAAGGAGAAGGTCTCGATGACGAGGGGAACGGCTTCGGTGGAAAGGAGTTCGCCAAGTTGCTCTCCGATGAGATCGAGCCGATTCTGGACGAACTCGGGATCGAGTCCGGCGAAACGGCTGTCCGCCGCGCGTCGGGCGAGGAACCAGCCCTCGATGTCCGAGAACATGCGGGGCAGGGTCACCTTCTGCAGTTGATCGACCTGCTGGAAGAGCTGGGGTGCGAGGTTGACCACGAGGATGGCCAGCACGAGGGCGATGACCAGGTAGACCCAGACGGTGATGAGTTGCCGGGGGAGGCGGGTCTTTCGCTGCACGAGCGATACGAAGGGGCTGAGGATGTAGGCGGTGATGACCGCCCAGATGAAGGGCCCGAGCGCGCCGGCCGTCACGAACAGAATCAGGATGCCGAGGGCGACGGCGATCCAGACGACGGTAGTCCTGGCGCGTGGCGAAAGCATGACATCCATGAGCGGCGGAGCGGTCCTCGCTGGATCCCGGAGGCCGTGTCCGGACGAGCCGGGCGAAGCCGCCTGGCACGCCGTCCTCTCGCGGCGTGACTGCGCGGGATGGTAGCACGACGTCTGCCGATTCAGGACGGACAAGCCTCAGGTGGTGGCTATACTCATCAATCATCCATCGAATTGGAGTGATTGGAACGAAGGGAGCCAGCCGAGGTGGATCTCAATTTCAGGATTCCGGGGCCGACGCCGCTGCCGCCGATGGTGTTGTCGGCGATGCAGCGACCGATGATTTCCCACCGAGGCTCCCAGTTCAAGGAGTTCTACCTGGAGACGCTTCGTCTGGCGCGTGAGGCGCACCGGACCGAGCATCCGGTGCTGCTGTGGCCCGCGAGCGGGTCTGCGGGGTGGGAAGCATCGGTGGTGAATCTGTTCGCGCCGGGCGATCCGGTGCTGGCAACCGTGTGCGGCGAGTTCGGACAGCGCTACGCGGAGGTGGCGAGGATATTCGGACTCGATGTGCGGATGCTGGAGGCGCCGTGGGGACAGGCCGTGACGCCGGACCTCCTGCGTGCCGCGCTCGAGGCAAACCCCGAAGTGAAGGGCGTTTTCATCACGCATAACGAAACGGCGACGGCGGTCACCAACCCGGTTGCGGAACTGGCGGCGGTCGTGCGGGCGCATGGCGCACTCGTGCTGGTTGACGCGGTGAGCGGGGCGGGGGCGCTGCCGCTGGAGGTGGATGCCTGGGGGCTCGACTTCGTGATGTCGGGTTCGCAAAAGGCGTGGATGTGTCCTCCCGGGCTGATGATCGCGGCGATCGGGCCGCGGGCCATGGATGCCGTGAAGGGGTCCGGGTTTCCCCGGTTTTACTGGGATTTCGAGCGTATGCTTCAGCAGTCGGAGCAGGGATTCACGCCGACCACGCCAGCGCTTTCAACGCTGTACGGGTTTCATGCCGCACTGACCATCATGATCGACGAGGGGATGGACGCGGTTTGGGATCGACACCGCAGGCTGGGAGAAGCCGCCCGGCGGACGTTGACCGAAGGAGGGGTCGAGTTGTTCGCCGACCCTGCCTACGCATCGAATACCGTCACCGGGTTTCTGACGCCCGAGGGCGTGTCCACGAAGGCGTTCAACGCGCGGCTGAAGGAGGAGTTCGGGGTCGTGGCGGCCGGGGGTCAGGGTCCGTTCAAGGAGACGATGGTGCGGATCGGTCACATGGGCTGGACCACCATTGGGGAGACCGAAGCAGCGGCGGCAGCGGCGGTCGCCGTGGCGCATGAACTGGGTTCGGCGGAGGCATAGCGAAACCGGGAGGCCGCGCCCATTGCAGGCGCGCGCCGGCGGTCGCTATACTTCCCCAACTGCTTTCCCGGCAATGCGCACGCTCAGGGCGAGCGAAGCAACCGGGCGAGGCGCGTGGAGAACCACGGCCCGCAGGAAGGTGTATGGACGGAAGCGACGTGAGCGAGCAGACGAATTCGACGGACGAAGAGGTTTCCACGGGCGTCGCTGACGAGGCGACCCCCTCGCAGTCCGCTCCGGCCTCGACGATGGCAGACCTCGACGAGGAACTGGATGCTGCATCGCTCATGGAGCGATACCTCAGCGACCCCAGCCACGATTACAAGAGCCTGAAGTATGGCGACGTCATGGAAGGCGTCATCATGCACGTTGACCGGGATGAACTCCTGGTTGACATCGGGTCGAAGTCGGAAGGAGTGATCCCTTCGCGGGAGTACTCCAGCATGACGTCGGAGGAGAAAGACGCGCTCCGGATCGGGGACGCGATCCTCGTCTTCGTGGTGCAGCCGGAAAACCCGGAGGGTCATCCGGTCGTCTCGATCGACCGCGCGCGTCAGGAGAAGAGCTGGCGTCGGTTGCAGGAGATCTACGAGGCGAACGAGGTTATCGAGGCTGAGGTCACCAATTACAACAAGGGTGGCCTGCTGGTGAACCTCGATGGGGTTCGCGGCTTCGTGCCGGCGTCCCAGGTGACCGAGATTCGCGGAGGCGACGAGGCGAGCAAGCAGGCCGACATGGCCCGCCTGATCGGCACCAAGCTAGCGTTGAAGGTGATCGAGATCAATCGTCACCGCAACCGGCTGATCCTCTCCGAGCGGCAGGCCGTTCAGGAACGCCGCGACGTGATGAAGGAGAAGCTGATCGAGGAACTGAAGGAGGGCGAGGTTCGCACGGGCCGCGTCTCCTCGATCTGCGACTTCGGCGCATTCGTGGACATCGGCGGGGCGGACGGACTGGTTCACCTTTCCGAGCTCTCCTGGAGCCGTGTCCGCCACCCAAGCGAAGTCCTCAAGGTTGGGCAGGAGGTCGAGGTTCACGTCCTCGGCATCAACGCTCAGG
>CAIPGK010000656.1 GCA_903864575.1 uncultured Chloroflexota bacterium | reverse complement strand
GTACAGGCGACCCCGGTCATGCGCCGCGCTTCCGGTTGTACAAGAGTGCCGCGCCGCCGGTCGTCGCTGCCACTCCCAGCCCGGGAATCCCTGCCAATCCGCCGAAGATATCGGCGTTCGCCGCCTCCCTGGAAGCAGACGCCGCCGGGAAGGTGACCGGCAGGGGGTCGCGCACCGCGCCGAATCCGTCCTTCGTCGAGGTGAAGGATTCGTCGATTGCCACGCCATCGATCGTTCCTGAAATATGGAACGTGTAGTCGCCGGCCTGCGAGGGGAAGAACCAGGAGTGGTAGACCCCCTCCTCGTCCCACGCCGCAGAGAGCGGAAGATCGAGCGTCTGCTCGCCAAAGATGACTTCGGCCTTCAGCGTCTCTTCGAGACCAGTAACCGGCGCGCCGCCCTCCTCGTGGTCGCCATCCTCCGGGGTGGCGAGCCCCTGCGGCGCATAGCTCACCTTCAGGTCCAGGCCACTCTTGTCTCCGGCGTAGACCGGCTCGTCGAGGAAGCCGACAACCATCTCGAATTTGCCACCGGCGACTTCGCGAGCGCCGTGGGCGGCCGCGCCGAACGGCGCGAGCGCCACGCCGAACACGGCCGCGGCGGCGGCGGCCGACATCACGTACATCCTGGAATTCATGGAATCATCTCCCAACGCCCGTTACCGCAATTCGCGGCCGGGCCTGTCACTCGTCAACCTGCAAGCGAACTCGCCCACAGGCGCGGCGGCGGGAGATCGGGACGGCGCGAGCGACCGTCAGGCAGGATCGGGTCGGCCAACACGAGGGTGGCCTCGGATCGCCGGGCGATTGCACCAACCCACACGGCGCCGAGAATGGTCAGGAACGCCCAAACCAGCCCGGCGGAGGGAGCGGACCACGCAGGACCGCCGTTAATGGCAAGGAAATCCTTTTCTGCAACCGTTCGTGCCGCGCCGCCGGCCCGCGTATTGTCATGTGCGGTCGGACCGAGGCTGAAGGGATCGACATGGCCCCGCCGATGATCGTGTCCGGATGGCTTCGACGAGCCGCCCGTGGCGAGGTGGTGATCGAGCCGCCCATCGTCCTCATCGAGCGCCAGCTGCAACAGGGCATGGGGATGCGGCTCGCGGATGCCGGCTCGCGCGGAAACCGGCATGACGAACAGCAGCGCTACCGCCGCGATCGCCAGCACCCGGTTCGACACGTCCACGCGAAGCGTCATGCTGCTCCAGAAGCCACCCGTCCGGACGAACCCGGCCAGCCGGAAAGGCAGACCCGCAGGTGAGGGTACCACAGCGAACGGAACCGGTCGCCGTGCGCCCTCACGTGCGTGGCCGATCTGGTCCGACGCCGGCCCTTCCCTCATCATTCCAACGAAAATCTGCGATGCTCTCGCCACCCGCGGACGGGAATGCGTACCGTGCACGGGACGGAAAGGATGCTGGGGATGGGTTTGCTGGGCAATCACCGGGGAGAGCGCTCCATCGGAGCTCGCGCGTCGGAGCGGCAAAGCCGCGGCCATGACGTGATCGTGATCGAAAACGAGGTCATCCGACTCGCGTTCGACGCGACGCGCGGGGCGGATCTGATCGAGTGGACGGTCAAGCCGGTCGACCTCGATCTCGCCTGGAAGTCCCCGACCGCGGGGGGAGGGGAAGCCGCGCTCTCGCCCGACCCGGTCGCCTCCTTCATCGACGGCTATCCCGGCGGTTGGCAGACCATCTTCCCGAACGGCGGCCAGCCCTCCCGCGTGGATGGCGCGCCATACGGCCAGCACGGCGAGGCCTATGCCGTGGCATGGGACGCGGAGGTCGTCCTGGATACCCCGGAGGCGGTCGAGGTCTCATTCACGGCAATCATGCGCCGCTCTCCCTTCGCGATCGAGAAGCGCGTGCGCATCGAGGCGGGCAACCCGGCGTTCTGGATCGCCGAGACCGCCGTCAATCTCGCCCCGGTGACCGCCCGCGCGATGTGGGGACAGCACATCACCTTCGGGCCGCCCTTCCTCGACGACAGCTGCGTCATCCTCATGCCCGAGGGCATCACCGTCACCCCGCATGAAGATGGTCTGACCCCGGAGCGCCGGATTCTTTCGGGAACGGAGCCGTTCCCCTGGCCTTTCGCGCCGGGACCGGATGGTCCAATCGACCTGACCGCCGCGCCGCCCCTCGGCTCTCCAAGCGAAATGCTCTACCTTCATGGCTTCGGCCCCGAGGGCGCCTACGCGGTGGAGAACCGGAATCTCAACCTTCGGGCAACTGTGCGCTGGGACGCGGCGGTCCAGCCGACGCTCTGGATGTGGCAGGAGTCCGGCGCGACGACGGGCTGGCCGTGGTTCGGCCGGGCGCGGGTCATCGGCCTGGAGCCGTTCGCGGGCTGGCCGACGACCGGATTCGAGGCCGCGGCCGCCAACGGCAGCGTCCTCGTTTTCGAGCCAGGCGAGCGCAAGACGGCCCGCCTGATGGCGCAGGTCACCGTTCCCGGTTTGGGTCAGGGTCCGGCGGCTGGAGAAAGCGCCGAATAGTCGCCAGGTGGCGCACACCTGCTGTTGATCCGGACCGCCTCGCCGCGCCTTCCACGGCAGCGATGGAACTGTGGGATGCTCCCGGACGGAAAGGGGGCGCCGTCGGTGTCCAGTCGTGAGCCGTGGTGGGTGCGATTCGCGCCCGTGATCTTTGTCCTGCTCTGGTCGGGCGGGTTTCCCGTCGGCAAGGTCGGCATTCACTCCGCCGGGCCCATGACCTTCCTCGCGATCCGATACCTGCTGGTGATCGCGGTCATGCTGCCGCTGTTGATCGTGCTGCGCCCTCCGATGCCGAAGGGCGCGGAGTGGCGCCACCTTGCGGTCGTCGGCCTGCTCATCCAGGGCTGCTACTTCGGGTTAGGCTACCTGAGTCTCGCACTCGGTGTTTCCGCCGGGATCGCCGCGCTGATCTCCTCGCTGCAGCCAATCGCAACCGCGCTCCTTGCGCCACGGCTCGCGGGCGAGCACATCTCACCGCGGGCGTGGCTCGGACTGGGACTCGGACTGGCGGGCGCGGCGATCGTCATCGTCACGAAATCGGGCATCGGCGCAACCAGCACGAGCGGCCTCATCGCGGCCTTCGGCGCGCTCGCGATGATGACTGCGGGGACCTTCTACGAGAAACGCTTCGGCGTCACCCAGCATCCCGTCCCGGCAAACCTCGTCCAGCATGGGGTGGCGCTCGCCGGGTTGCTCCCGGTGGCGCTATTCGCCGAGGGGTTCCGGGTGGAGAGCCGCCCTTCGCTCTGGATCAGTCTTGCCTACCTCGTGATCGGCAACAGCGTGATCGCGGTCGGGCTGCTGCTGGCAATGGTTCGGCGCGGCCGGGTTTCCCGCGTCTCCGCCCTCTTCTTCCTCGTGCCCCCGCTGGCCGCCGTGATCGCCTGGCTCCTGCTCGGCGAGCAGATGCCGTCGCTGGCGTGGGCAGGATTCGTGGTGGCCGCCGCCGGGGTTGCGCTGGCGGCGGGGGTACGCCTTCCCGGACGCGCGCCCGCCATCCCGGTCGAGGAGCGGTCGTAGCATCCTTCCCCCGCGGATCATGCCGATCCGTGATTCCGCCACACGCTCCCCGGCAGCACGTGGCAGCGGCAGCCGGAACGAACCGGCTGCCGCTGCATGATGTCCCAGCCTGCGTTCGACGGGTTACGGGACGATGGTCACCCGCATCCCCATCGGCGCCCAGTCGTACATCCATGCCGCCACGTCGAGCGGGAGATTCACGCACCCGTGGCTCATGGGGTTGCCGAAGTTGTTGTGCCAGTAGGCGCCATGCAGCGCGTGCCCCTGATTGGTGAAGTACATGACATTCGGCACGTCCGGCACGTTGTAGTACTCGCCGCCGAGCACGCCCTCCATCGTCTGGGACTTGTACTTGGTCAGCACCTGGAAGGTGCCCGCGGGCGTTCCGAACCCCGGTCGGCCAGTGCTGACATAACCCTGCCACATGATCACGTCGCCCTGGTAGGCCCATGCGTACTGCTGCGAGAGACTGATGAGCACGTACCGCTCGCCGTTCGCCGGAGGCTGCACGCCGTTGCTGTTCAGCTTCGTGGAAGCAGGCGGCGGCGTCCACAGC
>CAIPGK010000655.1 GCA_903864575.1 uncultured Chloroflexota bacterium | reverse complement strand
GGTCGCGGGCAAGACCGGCACGGCGGAAATTGGCGTGCCCGATGAAAATGGCGTTTACGAACGGCAGCATGCATGGTTTACCTGTTTCGCGCCGTTCGATAAACCGGAGATCGCGGTGGCGGTCCTGGTCGAGGACGCGGGCGAAGGCTCAGCGTACGCCGTACCAGTCGCGGACCGCGTTGTGCGAGCCTATTTCGAGTTGACCGGAAAACGGCCGCGCGGACTGGTGCTCCAGGAGGATGTGGATGTGATGGATCCCGAGGCATCGATGCTGGCGCCGACGGCTGCGTTCCCCGCTCCCGGCCAGTTCGCCGTTCCGGGCGTGCAGGGGCTCGACTGATGGCGCCATTCGATTCTTCCGGGCTGGCGCTTCATCACGTCGCCGTGGTTGTCGCCGATCTGGACGCCGCGGCCGAGCGCCACGCTCTGCTGGGATTCGCCGGTGAGGAGCGGACGCTTGTCCCGTCACAAGGTGTTCAGGTGATCACGTACCCCGCTGGAGCGGGGTGGCTGGAGTTGATCAGTCCGACCGACCATGATGGCGCCATCGCGCGCTACATGGCCAGGCGCGGAGAGGGATTGCACCATGTCGCATATCGGGTGGCCGATCTCCGGGCGGCGCTGGCGAAGCTCGAAAAAGCGGGCGTCAGGCTGATCGACCGGGAGCCTCGCGAGGGGGTTCACGGCTGGAAGGTCGCGTTCATCCACCCCGAGGCGTGCAATGGGGTGCTGACCGAACTCGTTCAGGACGATGCGACATGAGCGGCGAACGGGAGATTGGGACCGACTCCGGTATATCCATCGAGCCGGTGTATCGCTCGCCCGAAGGATTCGCTGGTGAGCCGGACCCGGGGGTCTTTCCCTACACGCGGGGCATCTATCCAACGATGTACCGCGGCCGACGCTGGACGATGCGGCAGTACGCTGGTTTTTCCTCCGCCGAGGAATCGAATCGTCGGTACCGAACACTTCTGGAGCGCGGAACCACCGGGTTGAGCGTTGCCTTCGATCTGCCGACCCAATTGGGGTTGGATTCCGACGACGAGCGCGCTTTCGGAGAGGTTGGACGGGTCGGCGTGCCGGTCTGCACGCTGGATGACATGCGAAGGTTGTTCGACGGGATCGACCAGTCCGCAGTCACCACCTCCATGACGATCAACGCTCCCGCGGCCATCCTGCTGCTGATGTACGCGGTGGTGGCCGAAGAGCGGGGTGGCGTCATTGCGAAACTCGGCGGCACGATCCAGAACGACATTCTCAAGGAGTATGCGGCGCGGGGGACCTACATCTTTCCGCCACGCCCCTCGATGCGTCTTGTGACCGACACCTTTGCGTGGTGCGCCGCCGAAATGCCCGCCTGGAACACGATCTCCGTCTCCGGGTACCACATCCGGGAGGCCGGAGCATCCGCCGCGCAGGAGGTGGCCTTCACGCTGGCGAACGGGCTTGCCTACCTCGATGCGGCGGTCACCGCGGGACTCGACATCGATGAAGTAGCGCCGCGAATGAGCTTCTTTTTTGCGGCCCACTCGAATCTGTTCGAGGAGATCGCCAAGTTCCGCGCAGCCCGCCGACTATGGGCGTCGCTCGTCCGGGAGCGGTACCGGCCCAGGGATCCCCGGTCCGAGATGGTCCGTTTTCATACGCAGACGGGTGGGGTGACCCTCACCGCGCAGCAACCGCTTAACAACGTCGTGCGAGTGGCCTACCAGGCGCTCGCCGCCGTGCTCGGAGGCACCCAGAGCCTGCACACGAACGGGTATGACGAAGCACTCGCCTTGCCGACGGAGCAGGCGGCAACACTGGCACTCCGGACCCAGCAGATCCTGTCCGACGAGACGGGAGTCGCCGACACCGCCGACCCACTGGCTGGCTCTTGGTTCGTCGAGCGCCTGACCGATGAGGTTGAGGCCAGGGCCCGCGAGTGGTTGGCTCGGGTCGAGGAGCGGGGGGGCGCGGTCGCGGCAATCGAACAGGGGTTCGTCCAGAACGCGATCGCGGACAACGCCTACTCGCGGGAGTTGGCCCGCGAGCGCGGCGGGGATGTGGTGGTCGGCGTCAACCGCTATCAGGACGACTCGCAGGCGAATATTCCGCTCCAACGGATTGACGCCGACGCGACGGACCGGCAAATTGCGCGGACACGTGACTGGAAGGCCGCCCAGGATGTCGCCCGCGTTGAGCAGAGCCTTGCGGTCGTGCGGGGCGTCGCCGTGGGCGACGGCAACCTGCTGCCGGTGATGCGGGGCGCCCTCCAGTCCGGGGCAACACTCGGGCAGATTTGCGACGTGCTTCGCGGCGAGTTCGGTATCCAGCGCGGCACGATGTAGCTGGACCGGGAGCGGATGCCGATGACCACCGAACTGGTGCTCGCCATCGCCATCACCGTGGTTGGCGGGGTTGTCTCCGGATTGGCGGGATTCGGATTTCCGCTCGTCTGCGTGCCGCCCCTGTTGCTGATCTACGACCCGCCCACGGTCGTCACTGCCTCGATCCTGTTGTCGATCGTGACGGGCGTAGTCGTTTTGGTCGGCGCTCTTGCACAGGTGCAGTGGCGGATGATCGCCGGGTTGCTGCCGTGGGCGACGCTCGGTCTCATCATAGGGGTCACACTGCTGAAGTCGGTTCCCGATGCACTGGTGGCGCTCGTTGCCAGTCTCGCTGTGATGCTCTTCACGCTGGCCATGATGACGGGTTGGAATCTTCCGGGGGCTGACTCCCCGGTGGCGACCGCGGCGGCGGGAGGGTTGAGCGGCATCCTCAACGCGCTCACCGGTATCGCAGGGCCGCCTGTCGCCATGCTCTTCGACGCTCGCCACCTTGGCGTTGATGCGTTCCGCACCAGCATCGTCGGCTACTTCATGTTCATCGACACGGTGGCGCTTGCGATCCTGCTGCAGCAGGATGTCATCGGCGGTCCCGAACTCCGGACGGTCGTCTTGCTGATTCCATCCGCCATCGCCGGGACGGTGGTCGGACGGCGAGTCGCGGCGCGAGTATCCCGGGAGCGCTTCCGACAGGTGACAATGACGCTGCTGCTGGCGACGGGCGCCGTTGGCACAATCAAGGCAGCGATCGATCTGCTCTGACCGGGCGGATCGCGGAGTGGGTGGAGATCGGGAAATGGACAGGCACGCATCGCCGCGCATCCGCGGCTTCGGCACCTCGGTCTTCACCGAGATGAGCCGGCTCGCGAGAGAGCATGGCGCGGTGAACCTCGGGCAGGGCTTTCCCGATTTCGCCGGACCCGACCTCGTGAAGGAGGCCGCGAAAGCGGCCATCGACGCCGACATGAACCAGTACGCCCCCGCGCAGGGGACGCCCCGCCTTCGGCAGGCGATTGCGCGCGAGTGGGGCGGGCGCTTCGGGGTCGAGGTTGATCCCGAGACCGAAGTCAGCGTCACCAGCGGCGCAACGGAAGCGGTCTTCGACGCCATCCAGGCCTTCATCGGCCCGGCTGATGAACTGGTGGTCTTCGAGCCGTACTATGACTCGTATCTGCCCAGCACGATCATCGCCGGCGGCGTCTTCAAGCCGGTGACCTTGCGCCCCCCGGACTGGTCGTTCGACCGGGATGAACTGCGGGCGGCGTTTTCGTCGCGCACGCGCGCCATCCTCGTCAACACGCCTCACAACCCGACCGGCAAGGTCTTCACCCGGGAGGAACTCACCTTTATCGCCGACCTGTGCAAGGAGTTCGATGCCGTCGCCCTGTGCGATGAGGTCTATGATCGCATTGTTTACTCCCCCGCCCAGCATCTGCCGATGGCGACGCTTCCCGGTATGTGGGAGCGAACGCTGACCATCAACTCCACTGGCAAGACCTTCTCCATGACCGGTTGGAAGATCGGCTATGCGATCGGCCCCGCGCCGCTGAACGCCGCGATCAGGGCGGTCCACCAGTTCGTGACGTTCGCGTCAGCCACGCCGTTCCAGGACGCCATGGCGGCGGCGATGGAATCCGCAGCGAGCGACGGCTACTACGATCTTGTCGCTTCGGACTATGCCCATCGCCGGGAGTTGATGCATGCCGCGCTCGATGGGGCGGGCTTGCGGACGCTGCCTGTCGAAGGAAGCTATTTCCTGATGGCCGACATCGACGGACTTGGATTCGAGGATGACGTGGCGTTCTGCCGTTGGCTGACCGCCGAGGTCGGGGTCGCCGCCGTTCCGCCCTCAGCGTTCTATTTCGATCGCGAGCGGGCGCCGATGCTGGCCCGCTTTTGCTTTGCCAAACAGGATGAGACAATCCAATTGGCTGCCGCACGGCTGTCGGCGGCCAGGCAGTGGTTCGCGGGCGCGCGGGGCGGCTGACGGAGGCCGCTGCCGAGCCCTGGAACGGAGAGGGCCATGCAGGCAACGGTGCCGGAAGCCGAACGTCGCGAGCAGGAAATCATCGATCAGGATGTCGCCGATCTGCGCCAGCTTGGCTATGCCCAGGAGCTGAAGCGGGTCATGGGGTCGTTTTCGAACTTTGCGATCTCGTTCTCGATCATCTCCGTGCTCACCGGCGCGGTGATCCTCTACGGATTCGGACTCAAATACGGCGGGCCGGGCATCAACGGCATCGGTTGGCCAATCGTGTCGCTCTTCACCTTGTGCATCGCTGCGGCGATGGCCGAAGTGGCGTCCGCCTATCCGACGGCGGGCGGGCTTTACTACTGGGCCTCGCGGATGGGCAACCGGCACTGGGGCTGGTGGACCGCGTGGCTGAATCTCGGCGGGCTGATTACAGCGGTGGCCGGGATCAACTGGGCAGCAGCCGCGTTCTTCAACCGCATCGTGCTGCAGGAGTTCTTCGGCGTCGTGCCGACGCTCGGGCTGCAGGTCTGGACGATGGCGGCGATCACGCTGGTGCAAGTGCTGATCAACACGTATGGCATCGGGCTGGTGGCGAAGCTGAATGACCTGAGCGTCTGGATCCACGTCTTCGGCGTGGTGCTGATTGCTGCCGCGTTGCTGGTCGCGGCGAAGCACCGAAATGGCTTCGGCTACGCCTTCCTCATCCAGCCGGGAGACCCCGCCATCGCCGCGAACCCGCCGTTCTGGGGAGCATTCGGCATCTTCGGTGCGTTCCTGCTGGGCCTGTTGCAGGCGCAATGGACCTACACCGGGTACGACGCCTCTGCCCACACCGCCGAGGAAACCATCGACGCCCGGCGAGCTTCGGCGCGTGGCATCTTCATGTCGGTGCTGGTGTCGGCCGTCGTCGGTTATGTATTGCTCCTCGCAATCACGTGGGCGTTGCCGCCGGTCGCCGAGACGCTGGCAGCGGAAGGCGCGGGCACTCCTGCCGTGGCCTATACGCTGATGCAAAACCTTGGCGACCTCGGATTGTTCCTCGCGTTCGTCATTGTGATTGCGATGATGCTGTGCGGGATGTCGGCGGTCGCGTCGACCGGTCGCATGATCTACGCCTTTGCCCGCGACGGCGGAGTTCCGGCGGCATCCTTTTTCAGCCGGGTCGACCCGAAGCACCGGACGCCGTCGGTGGCCATCATCACCGCCGGGATCATCGCAGTTGCAATTTGCGCGATCGCGCAGTTCACCGATGATCCCATCGTGGCGATCGGCCTCATCACTGCGATGAGCACCAACCTGCTCTACTGGGCCTACGGCGCGCCGGTGCTGCTCGGCCTTCGTTCCGGGGAGTGGCGCGGCAGTGCGCGCTGGAGCCTCGGTGGGGCCAGCCGACCGATCGCGGTGGTTGCGCTGATCTGGATCGGGGTGATTTCCGTTCTCTTCCTGTGGCGACCCGACAACGCATGGGCGTTCAACGGCACGGTAGCCTTCCTCGCGCTGCTGTTCATTTATTGGCTGGTCTGGGCGAGGAACCGGTTTGCCGGGCCGCCGGCGCTCACCGAGGGCGAACGGTAACGCGGACGACGAACCGACAGCGCAAGGGCCCCCGGGAACGGTTTTCGGGGGCCCTTCGCATCGCTTGGCAAGGATCGGTCAGCGGTCAACGACCCGGATGGTTGCGAGCGAGCCGTCCACCGGGCCCGAAAAGTACATGCCGTTCGATGCGCCCTCTCCCAAATAGGCGATCTTGTCGGGTGAAATCACATCGCCGGGAACCAGCACGGGAATGCCGGGCGGGTAGGGGATGACCAACTCCGCGGAGATCTTTCCCGCCGCTGTCGCGAGGGGGATCGCGGTTGCTCGGGCGAAATAGGCTTCACGGGGGGACATTGCCTGCTCGCCCGGGGCGATGGCCGTGCCGGAGGAGCGGAACGCCGAACCGCTTCGGCGCGTGCCCGTGCCTGACTGGGCTATCCGCTCGAATGCCGTGACGAGCCGGTCGATGGAGTGTTGCGTGTCGCCGATGGTGATGACGCAAACGACGCTCATCAGATCGCTCATCTCGACCTGGATGTGGTGCGTTTCTCGGAGCATCGCCTCGGCCTCGAATCCCGTGATGCCGAGGCCGTCGACATCGATCACCAGTTTGGTCAGATCGTAGCTGTTGACGCCAAGCGTCGCGGCGTCAAGCACGCCCACGCCGGGGATAGCCTGCAGCCGAGCCCGCGCGCTGGTCGCCAGCGCGATGGCCCGCGTAAGCAGGGATTCCCCCTCGATCGCCATCTGGCGGCGGCAGGCGTCGATGGAGGCGTAGATCGCAGCCATCGGGCTGGTGGTGGTGACCATCGCCACAGCGGAGTTGATCCTGCCGAAATCGACCAGCGACCCCTGCACGTTGAGCACCGCGGACTGGGTGAGCGCGCCGAGAATCTTGTGCGTGCTCGCAACCGCGCCATCGACCCCGCATGCCATGGCGGAGGGTGGCAGATCAGGGTGAAAACTGAAGTGCGGCCCCCATGCCTCGTCGACGTAGACGGGAACGCCACGGCTGTGGGCAATGCGGGAGATTTCGCCCAAATCGCTCGGAACGCCGCAATAGGATGGGCTGACCAGCGCGACGAGACGTGCCTCCGGGTGCGCGTC
>CAIPGK010000654.1 GCA_903864575.1 uncultured Chloroflexota bacterium | reverse complement strand
CGGTGCTGACCTACATCCTCCTGGCGATCATTCTCGGGATCGGCGCGTACCAGGCATCGAACCTGCCAGCGGACGGGCTCGCCCTCGTCCTCCCGCATGACGATCTGACCCCCGGACAGACCGACGACCCGCGCTAGTGGCGGTTGCTCACCGGCAACGTCTTCTGGTCGCTGCTGTGGCTGCCGCTCCGCTTCTTCGTCGGTCGCGACTGGCTGACCCACGGCACGGAGAAGTTCGCCAATCCCGCATGGATGGACGGCAGCGGCAAGGCGTTGGCAGGCTACTGGACCGGCGCGGTCAGGATCCCCGAGGAAGGGCGGCCGCCGATCACCTACGACTGGTTCCGCAATTTCCTCCAGTACATGCTCGATCACAACTGGGCGACGTGGTTTTCGAAGGTCATCGTGTTTGGCGAGATGCTCGTGGGCCTCGGCATTCTGGTGGGCGGGCTCGTCGGGCTGGCGGCGTTCTTCGGCACCGTGCTGAACCTCAACTTCGGCCTCGCCGGAACCGCCAGCACCAACCCCGTCCTCTTCGGGCTGAGCGTGCTGCTCGTTCTCGCCTGGCGCGTGGCGGGCTGGTGGGGCCTCGACCGCTGGATCCTGCCGATCTTCGGCATTCGCCCCAACCCCGCGGCGGCCGGCGCAGTCATCGCCGCCGCCGAAACCGCGATCGAGAACCGGCGCAGATAGTCATCCGGTTCCGGAGGCAATGACCCCGCCCTGGCCGCCGACAGGCAGCCGGGGCGGGTTGCGTGGTCCCGGCTCGCGCGTCCGTTCGCCCTCCTCCAATCGGCAAAACCCGCTATCCTTCGCCCCGCGCGCCCGCGCCCGCGCCGTTCGTTCATCGTGGAGAGGATCGTTCATGCCCGCCATCACCGGGATCGCCATCGCGCCCATGGGCAAGCAAGTCACCCATGTGCTCGCTTCAAAGGTGGAATCTCCTGCCGCAGGCGGGACTTCCCCCGGCCCGGTGATCGATGTGCAGGGCTGGTGCATCGGCAAGGGCCGCGCGATCGACGCCGTGCAGGCGGTGGCCGACGGTCGCATCCTCGCGCAGGCGCCGGTGAACCTGCCCACTCCCGTGCTCGCCGAGCGCTTCGGCGCGGCGGGCGACTTCGCGGCCAACGCCGGGTACGCCTTCCAGGTGGACACCCTCGGCCTGGAGCCCAATTTCGACATCCGGCTCCGCGCGGTGGTCAACGGCGCGCCGATTGCCCGGATCGCGGCCATCAAGGGCGCGCGCCGGCCCCTCGCGCCGGGATACGACCCGCGCCTCCAGTCCCTCCTGCTCACCAGCATCGGCCGCACCGGGACCACCATGCTGATGCGGATGCTCGCCGCGCACCCGGAGATCGTCGCCTATCGCTCCCACCCCTACGAAACCCGCGCCGCCAAGTACTGGGTCCATCTGCTCAAGACTCTCGGACGCCCCGCCGACCCCGCCAAGCGAATCGGCTCGCCCAACGAGTTCCACCTCGACACCGTCGCCGCCGGGCTTCCGATGCTCGCCGCCGCCGCCGCCGACTACCCCGCCGCCGCCGACTGGGCGCGCACGGGCTACCTGGACGACATCGCGCGGTTCTCGATGCAATCCATCGACACCTGGTATGGCCGCATCGCCGAAACGCAGCGGCAGGACGCGCCGCGCTACTGGGCCGAGAAAACCTTCCCCGATGAATACGCCGGTCTCCTCCGGGAGATGTACCCGGCGGGCAAGGAACTGATCCTCGTCCGCGACTTCCGCGACATGTGGACCAGCATGAAGGCCTACAACGAGCGAAAGGGGTACGGCGATTTCGGCCGCGAACGGGCAGGCTCGGACGAGCAGTGGCTCTTCGACGTCCGCGCCGGGGCGATCCAGCTGGTGGAAGCGACCCGCAAGCGCGGCGGCAGCGCCCGCGTCGTCCGCTACGAGGACCTCGTCACCGACCCGGCCGCGGCACTCGCCCCGGTGGTGGGCTATCTCGGTCTCGACGCCTCGCAGGCAGCCATCGACGCCATGATCGCGGCCGGGCAGACGGACATCGCCACCCACCGCACCAGCGAATCCCCCGCCGCCTCCATCGGCCGCTGGCGGAGCGATCTCACCGAACCGGAGCAGGCCCTCGCCAACGCCGCCTTCGAGGAGGTCCTCGCGAACTTCGGTTACACCGCCTAGCGCGGTTGCCGAATCCCGTGGCGCCATCGACCCGTTCCCCCTCATCCCGACGAAGGAGGACGGGTTGGTGGTGGAGATTCCTCCTTTGTCGGGATGACGACATCACATCGGGGAACCGCTCACGGCCCCACCGCTGCGAAAGGAAGGGAACGGCACCATGTACGAGCGTATCGTCGTCGCCCTCGACGGGTCTGCCCGCGGCGAACGCGCCCTCGATCAGGCGGTGGGTCTCGCGGCGTCCCTGGGCGCGCCGCTTCACCTCGTCCGGGTCGCGGACATGACCTGGCTGCGAATCGGGCAGACGGGCGCGGCCTCCCGCATCGCCGAACTCAGCGCGGAGATGGCCGAGGAGCGACGGCAGGCCGACAGCTACCTCGACAGCCTGGCGGAGAGCCTGCGGGAACGCAGGCTGACCGTGACGACCGAATCCCGCGCGGGGATGGCCGCGAAGGAACTGCTGGATCTGGCGCGCCCCGGCGATCTGCTCGTCATGTCCTCCCATGGCCGGAGCGGCCCTGTCCGCTGGCTGCTCGGCAGCGTGGCCGAGGAGGTCGTGCGAGCGTCACCCTGCCCGGTGCTGCTGGTGCGCGCCGCGGAGTAGCGGCCCGGCGGCGGGCGTTTGGTGCGGGGACAGGCGGTTCGCTTCACCAGCGCACGATCAGCCCTCGAACGGTTGCCGGTCGTCGATCAGTTCGACCCGGTACCGCTCCATCAACCCGGCCAGGACATCCGGCAGGGAGAGGTAGTCCACGGCATCGATGGGGGCGAGCAGGTCAATCGCCCGGTCGAACAGCGCAAGCGACTCGCAAGCGGGATCGTGACGCGCACGGTAGATGATGCCGTCGGGCCGGTCGGGATGCCGGTACAGCGCCAGCGCCCAGCGTTGCACCAGCGGCTGCCGCCGAAGCGACGATTCCGTGGCAAGTTCGTTGGTCGCGCCAATGACCATGAGACCGCGGTCCCGCAGATCGGCCAGCCGAAGCGCGCGCCCGGTGCTGGCTGATGTCCCGCGGAGTTCCTGGAGCCGGTAGCGGCCGCGACTACTCCGCGTGATGAGCGGTCTGCCCGTTTCCGGGTCGCGGGGGACAGCCTGCAGCAGCGTCTCAACGAAGGCGCCAGCGATGCTTGTGCTGACATACGTGGTCGCGTACTCGCCTGATGGCGCGTTGAATCTGCCCCGGCTGGTCGGGTTGAAACTGAGCGGTCCGCGGAGCCCGAAGCACTGGAATAGCCGCTCTGCCCGCAGGTCCGCTTCCCAGATCGGCAAGCTGACCCGGGGCAGCCAATCAGGCGGCTCGCCCAGTTCCGGGCTGCGGGCCATGATGGGCCGAGGCGCTATTCCTCGTCTGCGAGCAGCGCCGCCGCCGCGAGGACCAGGGACGTCTCCCCCCGCCGCAGCAACTCGAGCGGCTTCTCTCCATCCAGACCCGGATTGACGCCAACGAAGAAGGTCAATTGCGTCCACGGGTCCATCCGGCGCAGCACAGCCAACGTCTGTTCGAGCCCCGGAAGCACGCTCCCTCGCCAGACCTGCCATGCCGGGTAGCCATAGCCGCGCCTCCCCCGATCGATGGCGAGCAGTCTACCCAACTTGCGCCGGTTGTCGACACCTTGCCGCGTCATGCCTCCGAGCAACTCGCCAAGTTCCGCGGCCGAACGCAGGCCGCCCTCCGCGTTCGCCAGCCTCCCCATCGTCTCGGTCTCCCGCAGCGAGACGTTCGGCGCGGCGCCGTTTCCCAGTTCCCCGTCGGCCAGCGCGAGGTTGCGGAGAGCAGTCACCAGCACCAGCGAATCCTGCGATTCCTGCGATGCCTCCAGCAATTGCTCCCGGCTTCCCCGAGCAGTCAGCGAACCGACCGCCCGCAGCGCCCGTACCGTGAACTGGGATCGCACGGGGTCCCCAACCGCGCCGTTCAGGACATCCAGCACCGCCCGCAGGCACGCGTCCGACTGCCCGTGAAGGGCATGCAGCAGTTCGGTTGTCGCGGCGCCGCCTCGCTCCGTTCCCGATGATCCATCCATGCGGACCTCCGACAGTTGACCGATTGGCGCAAGAGATGATGGCGTAAAGTTCGTCAACTGCCCGGTCAAGCGTACCACGTGCGCCGCACACGGAAAAGGCCGGGAGACCGGCGGCCATCGCCCATGGATGGCGCGAACCCCGTCCCCTCAGGATGCGGCTGGGCGCACCGGCTGGCGCATGATCGTCCGCAGGGCGTCCGGCGAGATGCGGCCGGGGTCGTCGAGGTAGATCTCGTGGTGCGGGCCGGCGAAGGTGAGGCCCGAGGCGGCCATAGCGGAATGCAGCGCGCCGACGCTCCGGCCCAGGGCGTCATACGGACCGACGTGCAATACCTGCATGGACGGTCCCTTCGTCAGCTGCAGCACCCGCATCCGGTCGGCGGCAGGACCGACGTCACCCGCCTGCGCCGCCGCAAGCAGGTTAACCGCCATCGTCCCGGGCACGGCGATTCCGGCGGTCCACTGCCAGAGATCCTGCCGATTGGCGTCGAACGCCTCCGGAGGGTCGGTCCAGAACCAGACCTCGATCGGCATCGGCGG
>CAIPGK010000653.1 GCA_903864575.1 uncultured Chloroflexota bacterium | reverse complement strand
CCGCCGATGGCGGCGGCGCGTCCGATTCCGAGCAGTGGGAAGATCGCCGCATTATCCATGCCGAGGGTTCCGGTGATGGTGGCCGCCTCGAGGAAGCGAGCCGTGGCCTCGTCGATGCGCCCGAGTTCGAGCAGGGCGAATCCGAGCCGCGCCAGCGGGATCGGCAAGTCCAGCGCGCACCCGCTTTCGGCGATCAGCGCGACAGCCTCCTCCAGCAGGGGAAGCGCGGCCGCTGGATCGTCCCGTTCGTGCAGATCGCCGCCGAGCAGCATCGTCGCCGCCCAGTAGGCGATGCTGGACGGGCCTGATTCGGCGATGGCGCGGACCTGCCGCAGCAGCGGAGCCGCCTGATGCGCCCGGTCTGGCGCGCCGAGCGCGCGGAGCGCATCCAGCAGCACCGCGCGGGCCGCGAACTCGGCCGACCCGCTGGCTTCCGCGAGGGCGGCGAGACGGGTGCGGGCGGCGTCGCCATCGGCATGGCGCTGCTGCAGCTCCGCGATGTAGCCCTGTTGGAAGATGGCGCTCATGAGCGGTTCATCGGGGTCGGGGGCCGGGCCAGCGGCGGCAATGGCGGCGGTGATCGCCACCCGGCCAACCTCGAGGTGACCGCGCTGCTCCCAGTAGCGCATGAGATTGGCGGAGACGCGAAGGGCGGCGAGGGTGTCGCCGGCCGCGGCGGCGGTTTCCAGCGCGAGGCGGACGTTGGCGAGGTCGGCGTCGAGAGCGTCGAGGGCCGGGAGCGGATCGGGGCCACCGAGGATTTCCGCCTGCCCCTGCGCCCAGCGGGTGAACCAGCGGGCGTGGGCCAGCCGGGCGGCATCGAGCCCGCCCGCCTCCCGCAGCCGGGCGAGGGCGAACATCCGGACTGGCTCCAGCATCGTCAGGCGGCGCTCGGCGCCCGGTTGCTGCCGGACCAGGTGCACCGTCGTCAGCGTCGGCAACCACTCCACGATCTCCGGCGCGCCGAGCTGCTCGGCGACCCCGGCGACGGCCTCGACGGTGAACCCGCCGCGAAACGCGCCGAGCAGGCAGAGCAGCTGGACGGCGGGCAAGGGCAGCAGATCGGTGCTCCAGGAGAGCGCGGCGTCCATCGTCTGGAAGCGGGTGGGGCTGTCGCGGCGGCCGGCCCGGAGCGCGCCGAGTCCGGACCGTTGGAGAATGTCGGCGATGGAGGCCGACGACATGGTGCTGGTCTGGGCGGCGGCGAGTTCGATCGCCAGCGGCAGGCCGTCGAGCAGGCGCACGATCCGCACCGCGTCGGCGACCGCGGTGGTCCCCCCGATGGCGGAGACGCCGCGGAGGTACAGGGCCACGGCGGGGTTGGCGGCCATGTCGGGGTGCGGGTCGCCGCCGCCGCCGTCGCCGTCGCCACCGTCATCTGGCAGCGGTAGATGGTCGATGCCCACCGTCTGCTCTCCGGCGATCCGGAGCGCCTCGCGGGAGGTAGCCAGAATGGTGAGGTGCGAGCAGGCGCGAAGCAGGGCGCCCACGGCTGTCGTGGATTCCATCAGGTGCTCGAGATTGTCCAGCACGAGCAGCGCGGTGCGGCCGCCGAGGGCGGCGGCGATGGCCTCGGGCGAACCGGCGGACGGCGCGAGGCCGAACGCCTGCGCGACGGCTGGCAGGACCGCGGCGGGATCGGTGACATCGGCGAGGGAGGTCCAGGCGACGAGTTCCGCGGCCGGCTCGCCGTGTTCGGCGATCTCCCGCGCGATGCGGGTCTTGCCGATGCCGCCGATGCCCACCAGCGTGACGAGGCGCGCGCCGCGCGCGAAGGCGCGCGCGACGGCGGCGATCTCCTGCTCCCGGCCGAGGATGGAGGATTCCTGGCCCGGCGGAATGGCGGTGGCCAGCGTCGCGCGGCTCCTGGAGAGCCTGCGCAACCGCCCGCCACCGGCGAGTTCCTGCAGTTCCTCGGGCTGGATGCCGAGGACCTCCGCCAGATGCGCCAGCGAACTGGCGCGCGGCAGGTTGGTGTTGCCCAGTTCCAGGTCGCTGATCGTGCGGACGGAAATCCCCGAGGCGGCGGCCAGATCTTCCTGGCTCATGTTCGCCGCGATCCGGGCGCCGCGGAATCGGCGGCCGATCGCCGAGACATCGCGCTTCCGTGGCTTGGTGGTGGAAGCGGGATCCTGCGTCTCCATGCCCTGATTATTCCAGAAACTTCCGATCCATGCAGGAAACTGCCGGTTAATCTGCTAGTCAATCCTCTAGTCAATCCTCGTGGTCAACTCCGAAAGCGCGTGGGATGCTGTCT
>CAIPGK010000652.1 GCA_903864575.1 uncultured Chloroflexota bacterium | reverse complement strand
CCAGACCGCGAACGGCCCGGCCCCAGCCATCGATTAGCCCTCGTAGATGCGCTTCAATTGCTGCTCGGCCTGCCCGATGGCGGCCGCGGCGTCGGCGCTCTGGATCGCCTGCGCGAACGCATTGACCACGATGTACCGCGCGCCCGCCTCCGACGCCTTCTGGTCGGCTGGCCCCGCGTAGCCCTTGTTGCGGCTGATCTTGGAGATCTCCACATATGGCGCAAGCGCGGGATTGGCCGTGTACATCCCCTCTTCCGCGTAGCTCGGCGCCATCGGGATGATGTATCCCTTCTGGACCTCGAGCCACGGGATGAAGACCTCTTCGCTGTAGAAGTGCTTCAGGAACTCCAGCGCCGTCTCCTGATTCTGGGAGTAGCTCATCGCGGCGTGCGAGCGGCTGCCGAGCATCGCGAACTGCCCGGACGGGCCGGACGGCAGCGGCGCGTGCCAGATATCGTCCGGCGGCGCGAGCACTTCATAGTCCAGGGTGCTCTTGCCGGCGGCGGCGTTCTCGGCCGTGATGTAGATCGAGGAACCGTTCAGCGTCACCGAGATCTGGTCGGAGAGGAAGGCGCGGTTGTTCGCGCCATCATCCCAGGATAGGCCGGTCTCGTCGAACGCCTTCGGCCACGCATCCACGAACGCTTGCAGCGCCGCCGTGAACTCGGGCGTATTGATGGCGACCTTGCCGGCCTCGTCCCGCTCCATCGCGCCATTGGCCCACATGTACGGGTAGGCAAAGCTCGGCGGATCGCCGAGGCTCTGGCCGAGCGCCTGGCCGATGGGCTTGCCGTTGGCCTTCAGCTTTTCGCCGACCGCGAACAGTTCGTCCCACGTCTTCGGGAAATTGACCTTCGGATCGGTCACGCCTGCCTTCTCGAGTTCGCTGATGCGGAACGCGAGGGCGGCGCTCGACGCCCCATGCGGAATGCTGTACCACTTGCCGTCCACCGAGGCCGTCTTGGTCACCCAGTCGTAGTAGCCGCCGTAGCGCTGTCCGACCTCGGCGGCCAGTTCCTCGACCGGGACCATGTTCTCGTAGTAGAGGTACGGCCAGGTGTCCCACATCTCGACGACATCCGGGCCGCTCCCGCCCTCGACCGCCGCCGCGATGCGCGGCTGCAGATCGGGCCACGCCACGTAGTCGGTCGTCACCGCGACGCCGTTCTGGCTTCCCCAGTCCTCGGCCATCTTGGTGAAGAACTCCTGCCCCGGCGCCACGAAGTAGGTCGCCTGCAGGACGTTGAGCGTCTTTTCCTGCCGCAAGTAGAACGGTGCGGCCGAGGCCGTCCGGCCCGTCGCGGACAGCACGCTGCCCACGCCCGCCGCCGAAACGCCCAGCGCGGCGCCGCGGGAAAGGATCGACCGGCGGGAGAGCTTCAGCCTCCGCGCCTCATCGTGCAGCCGGGAAATCTTCTCGTCACTCATGATCGCCTCCTCCTCGAAGCGTCCGTCGGCAGCCGCTGCGCCTTGTGCATCGCTGCACGGTCGCCCACCGTTCGGGGAGGGTAGGCGCATTCCGTGAATTCGTCAACTGGGCCGGTCATTGTCCACATCGTGCCGGGGCGGCGACCACTGGCCTCCCGACCGGTGTACGATCCCGGCTGTGCCAGGAAGCCCCGGCCTTCGTCAGTCCACCTCAAGGGAGCGGCCATGCTGATCACCGGTCTCCGTCTCCGCCAGATCTCGGGAACGATGTCCCACGAAGAGCCATTCTGGGAGGAGCGCCTCCAGCGGCCGATCGACGTCTTCCCCGAGTTCAAGGCCCAGAGCGCGCAGGCGGGATTCTGGATGCCCCAGCGGATCGAGCCCGGGCGCTCCCGGGTCGTTTCCGTCATCCTCGAGATCCAGACCGACGAGGGCGTAACCGGCATCGCCGGGCCAATCCCCCATGAGGTCGCCTTCATCATCGACCAGCAGTTTCGCCCCCTCATCATCGGGCAGGACCCCTTCGCCATCGAGCGCATCTGGGACCTCATGTACCGCGAGGCAGTACACGGCCGGAAAGGCGCGACGATGATGGCCATCAGCGCCATCGACTGCGCCCTCTGGGACCTCAAGGGCCGCGCCCTCGGACAGCCGGTCTACCGGCTGCTAGGCGGTCCGGTCCGCACCGCCGCGCCCGCCTACGCCTCGATGCTCGGCTACTCCCTCGAACCGGACCTCGCCCGGAAGCGCTCCCGCGAGAAGGTCGCGCAGGGGTTTCAGGCGCTCAAGTGGTTCCCCCGCTGGGGGCCAACCGACGGCGACGCCGGCCTGAAAACCAACCTCGAACTGGTCGAGGCCATCCGCGACGGCGCTGGCCCCGGCGTCCGCATCAT
>CAIPGK010000651.1 GCA_903864575.1 uncultured Chloroflexota bacterium | reverse complement strand
GACAAGATGGGCATGAGCGTGGCGACGACCCTTCGCGCGCTGACCGAGACGATGCGGACCCGCCGTCGCCAGGAGGCCGAGGAGAAGGCCCGCAAGGCGCCGGTCAAGATGATGCCCTTCCTGATCTTCTTCATGATCCCGGCGCTCTTCGTCATCATCCTCGGACCGACGGTGCTGCAGGTGATGGAGATGATGAAGTAGCGCGATGGACCACGAATTCCTGCTCGTCGCTGCCTGTGCGCTGGCAGGCACGGCAGCGTCCACGCTGGCCTGGAAGGCGTCGACGGAGTGGATCGCGGCATGGTCGCCGGGATCTCGGACGTCCTCGTGGGCCGCATTGGCCACGCTCGCCGGGTTCGGGGCGGCGGTGGGGGCGCTCGCCGGCTGGCGTCATGGTGGGGACATGCCAGCGCTTGCGCCGCTCGCGGCCTGCGGGCCGGTTCTGCTTTTCCTGCTCGCGACGGATTTCAGGGTGAGACGAATACCCTCGGCGGGGGCCGCCCTGCTCGCCATTGCGGGTTTGGCAGTGGCGCCGCTTGCCGGCTCAGACGCCTGGCGGGAGCAGATCGGCGGGTCATTCCTCGGGCTCGCTGCCGCGGGAATGCTGTGGGCGGCGGGGCGAATCTTCGGGCGGCGCAGCGAGGTGGCGTTCGGCGGTGGAGACGTCCTCCTCGCTGCTGGCATCGGCGCCTCGGTCGGGTTTTCGCGCACCTTCGCGGTGCTGCTGGCTGGCGCGACTTGCGCGGCGATCAGCGCCATGGCGGCAATCGCCCGAGGAGAGCAGGGGCCGCTGCCGTGGGGAGCCTTCCTGTGTGCGGCGGCGGTGATTGCGCTCGCCTGGTGAGCGGGATCACTCCCACTCTCCCAACTCGTCTGCGCGCATTGACAGCGATGCAAGCGCCTCATCGAAGACAAGCCGGTCGAACTGGACGGCGTGGCCTGCTTCGGGCGAGATGTGCAAGGTGGCCCCCGGGATGCGGCAATGCAACTCCCGTGCGATGGCTTGCAGTCCGGAGTTGCTTCGCCCGCCGGTGAGCACCGCCACCGGCAGTCTGGCTGGAAGCCTGAGCAGCGCTTCGGGCGGATAGTCGGCGGGAGATTCGGCGAGGACGGCCCGCCGCGCCTGCGAGACGAGCGCGGGCCAGGCCCGGCCACCCTGCATTCGGGCGGTTTCCTCGGGTCCGGCGATGATCCCGAAAAACCCGGTGGCGATCTCTTCGTCTGACAAGGCCGCGGCGTTCCTCCAGATCGCGGCCACCCCATCCCGCATGCGCGCGACGCCGGGATCATCCGGGAGCAGAGCCATGTAGGGCGGTTCGATGAGCATGAGCGAACGGATTCGATCGGGCGCGCGGAGCACTGTCTCGATTGCGACAAGGCCGCCGTAGGAGTGTCCCGCGAGGTCGAATCGATCCCACCCTGCGGCATCGGCGGCGGCAAGAGCGGCAGCGGCATCCGTGGTGAAGGTGAATGGAGGATCGGCGGGGAGGCTGCTCCCGTAGCCACGCCGGTCGATGACAAGCAGCGATCGCGACGCAGGATCGGCGATCTGCCTGCGCCACGCCTGAGCGCCGGTGTTGAAGTCACCATGAACAAGCAGCAGGGGCGCGCCGTCGCCGTGCAGGGATGCTGCGATGGGTGATGTGGGCAACATTCGACCTCCTGAATCCAAGCTGGGGCAATGGTACATTTCCGACCGACCAGTCGGTCGGTTTCGGAGGATCGGATGGGACGCGCAGCCACGCCGAAAAGCGAATCGAGACGACAGCAGGTGCTGGATGCCGCGCTGGAAGTCTTCGCCCGCGATGGCTACGGCAATGCGGTGGTGGATGACATTGCCCGCGCATCCGCAACCTCGAAGGGGGGCGTTTACTTTCACTTTCCGAGCAAGCAGGCCCTCTTCCTTGCGCTGATGGACGAAGCTGGGGGATTGCTGCTGGATCGCGTGGAGCGGGCGATGGCGGACGAACCGAACCCGCTCGCGAAGGGTGACGCCGCGCTGAAGTCCGCGCTCACGACATTCGGCAAGAACCGCACGCTGGCTCGTCTGCTGCTGGTCGAGGCGGTCGGCGCGGGCCGGGAGTTCAACGCGAAGTTGACCGACCTGCACGCGGCCTTCGCCTCGCTGATTGCGCGGTATCTCGACGATGCCGTTGCGGCTGGCGTGCTGCCACCCCACGACACGACTCTCGCGGGCGTTGCGTGGTTCGGCGCGGTGAATCAGGTGGTCACCCGCTGGGTGCTGACCGGCGAACCGAAAAAACTCGAGTCCGTCTACCCCGAGCTTCGCGCCCTGCTGATGCATGGCGTCGCTGGCGCAGGGGTCCATCGGGAGGATGCGCGATGAGCGCGGTGCTTGCCCCCGCTGCGGGGATGCTGCTGGAGGATGCCATCGGGCGAGCCCGTGACCGAGCCGCGTTCAGCGGGGAATCGGTGGCGGTCTGCTGGACGGTCTCGGCCGATCCCCATGCTGACGCGGTCGCCTTCTTCGCCGAGGCTGACGCGACCATGCCGCGCACGTTGTGGCTGGAACCCGCGCGCGAGTTTGCCCTGGCTGGCACCGGCGTTGCCGCGATCCTTCCGAGCGGCGGAGAAGATCGCTTCGGAGCGGCTGGAGACATGGTTCGCATCCTTCAGCGGTCTGCCGTGTGCGGCGCGGAGGATGGCATTGCGCCGGTTGGCCCGGTTGCGCTCGGCGGGTTTCGATTCGATCCCGTGCGGGAGGTTTCCCCTGAGTGGCGCGGGTTCCCCTCCGCGTTGCTGGCTGTGCCCGAGACGCTCCTCCGGTTGGAGGATGGCGCGGCGACGCTCACCGTGACCGTGCTGGTCACGTCCGAGAGCGACCCCGCGGTCGTTGCGGGCGGCATCGAGCGCTCGCTCGCTCGGGCGCGCTCGAACGCGAGACCGTCGGGCAGGCCGTCGTTGTCGGCGCCGCTTGCGATCACCAAGCGCGAGGTTCCGCAGGCTGGCCCGTGGAAGAGCATGGTGGCCGAAGCCGCCGCCGACGTCCGATCAGGCAAGTTCGACAAGGTTGTGCTGGCTCGCAGCGAGCGGGTGTCCTGCGCTGAGGAGATCGACGTTGCCGCGACGCTGCACCGGATGGCGTCCAGCAACCCCACGGCGATGGTCTTCGCGGTGGGCGTCCCGGGCGCGGTCTTCCTTGGCGCGTCGCCGGAAACCCTCGTGCGGCTGGAGGATGGACGGCTGCGGACCACGCCGCTGGCCGGATCCATCGCACGCGGTGAGACGCGGGAGCAGGATGACCAACTGGCTCGCAAACTCCTCCGCAGCGAGAAGGACCGCATCGAGCATGATGTGGTGGTCGGCGCGATCCTCCAGGAACTCGATCCGGTTTGCCTCGATCTCGCACCTGCTCCCAATGCACCGGTGATCGTGAAGAACCGGACGGTGCAGCATCTGGCTACGCCGATTTCCGGCCGTGTGCGGCCGGGGGTGAGCGCGGTGGACATTGCGGGGCGGCTCCACCCCACGCCAGCGGTCGGTGGTTACCCAAGCGAGGCCGCCCTGGCGGCGATCCGTAGCCGGGAGGGATTCGACCGGGGCTGGTATGCGGGTCCGGTCGGGTGGTGCGGTCCCGGTGGTGATGGCCATTTCTGCATTGGCATCCGCTCCGCCCTCGTGCGCGGAAACGAGGCGATCCTGTATGCCGGGTGTGGCATTGTGGCCGATTCCGACCCGGACACCGAGTATGCCGAGACCTGCCTGAAGCTGAAGGCAATTGGCGCTGCTCTGGGGGTCGTCTGAGCGTGGATACTGGAACCCTGAACCTGCGAGCGGCGGAAACGCTGGTCGATGGGCTTGCGTGGGCGGGGGTGGAGCACGCCGTCGTCTGCCCGGGATCGAGGTCGACGCCGCTTGCAGTCGCGTTGCTGCGCCATCCGTCGGTGAAGGTCTGGATGCTCATCGACGAGCGTTCCGCCGCATTCTTCGGGCTTGGCCTCGCGCGGGCGACCGGACGGCCGGTTGCCCTGTTGTGCAGTTCCGGAACGGCCGCGGCGAACTTCCTCCCTGCGATGGTGGAGGCTTTCCTGAGCCGCATCCCGCTGATCGCGCTCACGGCTGACCGGCCGGTGGAGGTTCGAGGGTGGGGCGCGGCGCAGACGATCGATCAGGATGACCTGTTCGGCAGCCACGTCAAGTCGTACGCGGAATTGCCAATTCCCGAGGATCGGCCGGAATTGCTGCGGATGGCGCGGCGTTCTGGCGCGCGCGCCGTGGCGGTGGCGATGGACACGCCGCGAGGCCCGGTGCACCTGAATGTTCCGTTTCGCGAGCCGTTGCTGCCGGCGTCGTTGGGGGAGTTTCCACCTCCTGAGCCGGTGGAGGCGAGGGCACTGGAAGAATCGATCGAGATCCCCGCGAGCGCATCGATTGATCGCCTCGCCGCCCGGATCATGGCGACCGGACGCGGCGTCATCGTTTGCGGCCCGGAGAACGATCCGGGTGTGGCGGCCGCCGCTTCCCGGCTTGCCGCCGCCGCCGGGTACCCGCTGATCGCCGATCCGCTCTCCGGGGTTCGTTGCGGACCGCATGACCGTGCCAACGTGATCGACGCCGCCGATGCCTTCCTGCGCGACGCCGACACAGCGTCCCGGCTGAGACCCGATCTGGTGGTTCGGGTCGGCGCGATGCCAACCTCCAAACCCGTCTTCCAGTTCCTGCAGGGCTGTGGAGCACGGACACATGTCGTGCTCGACCAGTTGCCAGGATGGCGCGATCCCTTTTTCCTTGCCACGGAAACCATCGACGCTTCGCCCGCGGTGGCGCTCGATGCCCTGACAGACGCGCTATCGTCCTTCAGCCCCGGAACCGAATGGATCGTCGAATGGCGGAGCGTTCAGCATGTCGCCCGCGAGACGGTCGCCATGGCTGCCGCTGCCGACCCCGAAATGTTCGAGGGGCGTGTTTATGCCGAACTTGCCCGGTTGCTGCCGGATGGCGCGACCCTCGTTGCCGGAAACTCGATGCCGGTTCGCGACCTCGACACATTCTTTCCAGGCAACAGCCGAGCGGTGCGCTTCATCGCCAACCGCGGGGCGAACGGAATCGACGGCGTCATCTCCACCGCGCTGGGTGTTGCGGCGGCCGGGCAGGGACCGGTCGTGCTGGGCATCGGCGATCTCAGTTTTCAGCACGACATGAACGGCCTGCTGGCGGCCAGGCTTCATGGTCT
>CAIPGK010000650.1 GCA_903864575.1 uncultured Chloroflexota bacterium | reverse complement strand
TCGGCAACTAGGCAGCGAAAAACAACCGCTATCGCGAAGGGGAGGGCATTGCGCCCTCCCCTCTCTCGTGCGGCCTGAAACGACCTCCGCGATCAGCGAGCGTTCAGCAATCGCTCGATGGCGAGCGCATACACACGCGCCTGCGTAACCAGATCGTCGACGTACACTGCCTCGTTCGCCCCGTGGGCGTTCTCGCCGCCGGGGCCGTAGCCGACGGTATCGATGCCCGCGAGTCGGTAGAAGCGGCCATCAGTCGCGCCGGCCCACGCGACGAAATACTGTGGTTCGTTTCCGGTGATGTCCCGGACGCCCTGCTGGATGGCCTGCACGAGCGGCGAGTTCTCGTCGGTGATGTTGGCCGGGATCGCGTCTCCGCTCGGGTTGGTGACGATTTCGTACCGGAAATCGGGATCGACCGCCGCGATGGCGTCGAGTCGCTCGCGAATCTCGGCCTCCGCCGATTCGACGGTCTCGCCCGGGATCAACCTGCGGTCGATGCTGAAGCTGCACTCGCCGGGAACCACGTTGTGGGCGACCCCGGCCTTGATGGTGTTGATGCTGATGACCGGCTTGCCGATGGCGGGATGAAACTTGTCGATGTCGTGCTCGAGCGCCAGGACCGCCTTGGCGGCCTTGGCGATGGCGTTGATCCCCGTCACCCGCGCGGCGGCGGTGTGGGAAGCGCGCCCGTAGACGGTCACTTCGAAGGCGACGAGTCCCCGCTCGGCGTTGCGGACCTTGAGATCGCTCTTTTCGCCGATGAGGCAGTAGTCGGGCTTCGGGAGCCGGCCGGCCCTGATTTCGTCCATCAGATGAATCGTGCCGTAGACGGCGCTGGTTTCCTCGTCGGAAACGATGTGGGCCTGCAGTGCGCCGTCGAATTTCGCGTCCCGGAACAGCCCCATCAGGTAGATCATGATCCCGGTGGAGCTCTTCATGTCCGAGGAGCCGCGCCCGAAAAGCTTCCGGCCGTCGTCGCTGAGGGTCGGATCGAAGGGACCGGTCCTCCAGGCCGTCGGATCGGAAACGGGCACGGTGTCGAGGTGGCCGTTCATCGCCAGCACAGGGCCGGTGGATGGGTCGCCGATGGTGATGACGAGGTTCGGCCGATTCGGGTCGCGAGCGACGATCTCGTAGGAGATGCCGCGCTCGTCGCACCAGCGGGCGACCCAGTCCATGACGGCGCGTTCCTCGCCGCTCTCGCTCGGGATCGCGATCAGGTGATTGGCCATGTCGAGTATCGCGTCGCGGTCGACGCGATCGGCCCAGCTTCCCTCCGGCACGTGGTGTCCCTTCTCTGGTGATTCAGTCATCCGGTCAGAGGCGCTCGAAGCGCGCCACGTCGAGCACGAAGACGACGGCGCCTCCGACCTCGACCTCGAAGTTTTCCGGCATGTAGAGGAGTCCCGGTTCCAGCGCGGGCGAATATGGCACGGCCACTTGCGTCCGGCGGCGGCAGGTTCGGCGCAGGATCGACATAACCGCAGGCACGTCGGCGTTTTCCACGCCAATGAGCAGGCTGCTGTTGCCGGTCCGCAGGAAGGACCCGGTGGTGCTGACGCGAGTAAAGCGGTGCCCTGCGCCGATGAGCGCGTCGGTCAGGGCCGGGGTGTCCTCATCCTGGACAATCGCGATGATGAGTTTCATGGGCGCCTCCGTTGCCGGGCGGTTCGCGCCTCGGCCCAGCCGGCATGATACCCCCATCGCACAATGCCGTCCCTTGATTCCCGCTGTGGGCGATGCGTTCAGGACGCGATCGCCGGTTCTTCGCCAATTTCGTCAATGACGGAGCGCATGAGAGGGTGAATTGCCGGATTGCCGGCAAGCACCACACGGTCATCCGAGCGGTAGGGGTTGCCGTGCATGTCGGTGAGGATGCCGCCGGCCTCGAGCAGGATGCATGCTCCCGCCGCCACGTCCCACGGCGAAATGCCGCGCTCCCAATATCCGTCCAGCCTGCCAGCCGCGACGTAGCACAGGTTCAGTGCGGCGGAGCCGGTCTGCCGGATGGCCTGCACGCGGGTGAGGAAGTTCCGCCAGAGGTGGGCCTGACGGGCGCGGCGCTCGAAATCGTAGGAGAAGCCCGTTACGAGCATCGAGCGGATCAATTCATCGACCTGAGATACGTGAATCGGCTGTCCGTTCAGGGTTGCGCCGTGGCCGCGCGCGGCGGCGAAGCACTCGTCCCGCATCGGGTCGTAGACCACGCCGACCGCGGGCTGCCCGTCACATTCCAGGCCGATCGAGACGGCGAAGGTCGGCAGGTTGTGGGCGAAATTGGTCGTGCCATCGAGCGGATCGACGATCCACCGCCACCGGGAGCCGGTTGAGATTCCACGCGCTCCCTCCTCGCCGAGCAGGTCATGCTCGGGGAATGCGGCGCGGATGAGGCCGGCGATGAGCGTTTCCGATGCCTGATCGGCCTCGGTCACGATGTCGATGGTTCCCTTGTACCTGACATCGTGTGGTCGACCGAAGCGGTCACGAAGAATGGCGCCGCCTTGACGGGCGGCGTCTTCGGCGAACGCAAGCAGGGAACGGGCTTCCGAGAGGTCGATCGCTGTCACGTTGGGGGCATCTCCCGCGAAGGTCGGCGGCATCCTGCCGGGATTGTAGGGGAATACGGCGTCTCCGCCTCAGGCGAGCGGCAGGCGGGGATGAACGTCCGTTTCCCAGCCAGCCTGGCCGCCGCGTCGAAGCACGTACCACGCGGCTCCCGCGACCATTGCAGCGTTGTCGGTGCAGTACTCGAAGGGGGGAACCCGGAACTCGCTATCACTGCCGAGCCCGGAGGCGACGGCCTGAGCGAGGCGCTCCCGCAACCGCGTATTGGCCGAGACCCCGCCTGCGAGGAGCACGGTCCGCGCTCCCGACTCGCGAGCCGCGCGGATGGTGCGGTCCACGAGAGGGTCGATGATCGCTTCCTGGAACGAGGCCGCGAGATCGGCCACCGGCAGACCATCCCGAAACCGGGGCGGCTGGTGCTCGCGAAAACCGCCCACCGGGTTCACCAATGGCGCGCGCTGATCCTCGATTCGCCAGGGCGCCGCGAGACGCAGCAGGGCGGTCTTGAGACCGGAGTAGCTGAAATCCGTGGAGCCAGCCGGGAGGGCGCGGGGAAGGTCGAATGCGGCGGGGTCGCCGCCGGCGGCGGCCACCTGGATGGCGGGTCCACCGGGGTATCCGAGCCCGAGCAGGCGGGCCGCCTTGTCGAAGGCTTCCCCGGCGGCATCGTCGAGCGTTCGCCCGAGGTGGCGATACTGGCCGTGGCCCATCATCAGCAGGAGTTCGGTGTGGCCGCCTGACACCAGCAGGCACAGCACGGGAAAGCGAGGTGCGTGAGGCGGGGCCTCGCCCGGCAATCCGAGCCAGTTGGCGTAGACATGGCTTTCCAGATGGTTCACGGCGACCAGCGGGCGATCCCATGCGTAGGAGAGGGTCTTTGCGACGTTGACCCCGACCAGGAGCGAGCCTGCAAGTCCGGGTCCCTCGGTGACGGCGATGGCGTCAATCCCCGAGCGATCGAGGCCTGCTTCGGCAAGCGCCGCCCGGACCACGGGGATAATGGCCGTGATATGCCCTCGTGCCGCGAGTTCCGGCACGACCCCGCCGTAGGTCTGGTGGCGGGCGATCTGGGAGGAGACCACGCTGGAGCGAACTCGCTGGCCGCCGGTGACGACGGCGGCAGCGGTCTCGTCGCAGGATGTCTCGATGCCGAGGATGTTCATGTTCGATCTCCCCTCACTCCCACGGTGGCTTGCCCGCGGGTGGGACGAGGCCCGGCTCCGGACCGATTTCGTCAAGGCCCAGGACCGCGCCATTCAGACGGTCGAGCAGGGCCGCGCGATGGCCGACGAGTTCGGCGTAATAGTCCACATCGCTCACGGCGCGGGACCACATGATGAACGCATCTTCGCCGTTGTCGCTGTAGTACCGCTTGCGAACGCCCTGGACGGAAAACCCCCATTTCCGGTAGAGCGCCTGCGCCGGCTCGTTGGAGACGCGCACCTCGAGCGTGACCCAGTTCACGCCTCGCCGAACCGCCTCGTCGAAGACCGCAACCAGCAACGCTTCCCCGAGACCGCGGCCCCGATAGGGAATGTCGATGCCGATGGTCGTGAGATGAGCCTCGTCGAACGCGTTCCACATGCCGGCGAAGCCCACGACCGGGTCTTTCGCAATGGCGCGGGGGCGGCGCGGCAGACCGATCGGCAGCAGTCCACGGCGTCCGATCGATGGTGATTGTGCCTGGGATGAGTCCGTGTTGGGCGCGGAGGTGGTGATGTCCCGCAGGATCACGTAGTAGTTCTGGTCGCCATGCTGCAACTCTCGCCGGTAGGCGGATGCTGGCCAGGGATTGGTGAAGCAGCGCCGTTCCACGTCGGCAATGTCGGTGACGTCACCGACAAGCATTCGGTCGAGCCGGTAGCGGGCAGCGTCGACTCGCGGAGCTTCCGGCAGGTGGGCGTGGTGACCGTCATGCGGGATGGTCATGACCGGAGAATTCCGGATGCGTCGACGGCTGAGATCATCATCGGACGCATCACCTGCCGAGGTAGACCGGTTCGAGGGTGATTGGATCGTCGACATCGCCGGCGGCGAAGCGGGGAACGGCGAGCGCCAGCAGGGCCTCCGGGCGACGTGGGCGCAAGTCAGTAGCCACGAGGAGCGCTCCTGCCTGCCGGAACAGACCGTCATCCTCCCCCAGTTCACCGGTAAGCACTGGCTGACCAAGGC
>CAIPGK010000649.1 GCA_903864575.1 uncultured Chloroflexota bacterium | reverse complement strand
GGCGTCGTCGTCTCGGGAGACGGGAAGACCGCCTGGGTTGCCGATTACCGGGATACCCGCATGTCGGTCTGGACCCGGCCGACCAACACGTCCAGGAACTGGAGCTACAGCACCCAGGTCGGCACGTGGGGCTACGGCCACAGCAACTTCGCCCTTCAGATGGGCGGCGTCGTCTCGGCGGACACGCTGACCGCCCGGGTGGCCGACACCTCCAGCAACCGGATCGCGGTCTCTACCCGACCGGACAGAAGCGCCGTGATGCCCGCGATCTCCGACGCATGCAGCACGCGCAGGATGACATCCCTGAGCAGCGCCTGGCCGATTCTCTGGCCCTGGCAGGTCCGGTCGACGGCAAGCCGGCCAGCCACCATCACCGGGATCGGGTCGGGCATGGTGCGCCGCACCGGCCGGGGCGCGGCGTCGCGGTTGATCGTGCCGGCGGCCAGGCAGGAGTACCCCACGACGGTTTCGACGGCGCAGACGACATCTGTCCGCGACGCCCCGGTTGTTTCGTTCCGGAGCGCCCGCCGTTTGAGCCAGTCATCGATCGCCGGGTCGTGCGCGGCGGTCAACGGAACCGGGGCTGCGAGCGGAGCGGGGGTCAATCCCACGGCGCCTTGCGCCGCAGCAACCCGCTCATGGCGTCCGATGGCGGCGGTGGGTTGTCGAGCATGGCCCGGACGCGCCCGAAGACGTCTTCGTCGAGCCGAAAGAGCCGCTGGCCGAGCAGGACCCGCTCGGCCTCGTGGCAGGCCGTTTCCAGCATGAATTCAGAACGGCTCGTGCCCAGCGCTTCGGCTGCCTGGTCGATCAAGGTTGCGCTGGCGGCGGCTGGTCCGGATGGTGACCGCCGGGTCGCGCGGCGGAGCTTGCGAAGCATGAAGCATGGCGGCGTCGTTTCGGCCGAGTCCCTGTCCTGCATTCACGGATATACCGGTAGTTTACACACGCCGCCAGGGCAGAACGTTGTATCATGCGAACTGACACCTGCACAGGTAGGTGTCTGCCATGTGATCGTAGGAAGGGCATTCGCGTGCGCACGTCCCCGCTTCTTGTTCCCCGAACGCGCCGGCGCTTCGTGGCCGGCGTGGCTGGCCTGCCGTTGGCGTATGGCGCATCACGATGGATTGATCGGGGCATGGTCTCTGCCGAAGATGACCACAAGGGCACTCCCGTCGTGCCAGCCGACCAGGGGTTGCAGCAACTGATTGCTGGCAACCAGCGTTTCGTGGCGGGGAACCTGACCGCATTCGACGATCTCGACGAGGACCGCGCGGAGTTGGTGGACGGTCAGAACCCGTTCGCGATCATCGTCTGCTGTTCCGATTCGCGCGTGCCACCGGAACTGGTCTTCGATCAGACGGTGGGGCAGTTGTTCGTGGTGCGCACCGCCGGGCAGGTCATCGATGAAGCCGCGCGCGGGAGCATCAGCTACGGGGTGGGTGTGCTGGGCGCCCCACTGCTGGTGGTGCTGGGGCACTCCGGGTGTGGCGCGGTGGGAGCGGCGGTCGCCGCGATCGAGGGGAAGTCCATCCCCGGTTACGCCTACCGTTTCGCCGAGGCGATCGGTCCGGCGGTGCAACAGGTCCAGAACGAGCCGGGCGATCTGCTGGACAACGCGGTCCGGGCCAACATCGAACTGGGCGTGGAGCGGCTGAGCGCGGCCGAGCCAGATCTGGC
>CAIPGK010000648.1 GCA_903864575.1 uncultured Chloroflexota bacterium | reverse complement strand
GTGCGATCGACCCCGCAATCTCCTTCGGTGATCTCCTCTTGTACCGGGTGACGACGCCGCTCGCCGCGCCTCCCCGACCCGAGCTTCGGCTTTTCGCCCCATCGCTCCTCGATGACGCTGCTGGTTGGTCACCGGTTCTGGCGCTTTCAACTTCGGGCGAACTGCCCACCCTCGCGGCCTACACCCGACCGACGACCGTCGCAGCCGAGTGGTTCGACGCGGAAGGACGACCGATTCATCGCGATGGATGGACCTTCCCCGTGCCCGCGGTCATGGACATGCAGCATCTCGTCTGCTCTCCTGTTGCATGCCGCGCCTCGGCAGACGAGATCGAAACTGCGGCCCTCCCGCGACCGATAGCGGGGTGGCGGCCACGAGCCCCGGGCCACTACGCCGTGAAGCTGAGCGTCTCGGGCGACTTCCCGCTCTCATGTACGATCGATCTCGACGTCGTACAGCCGAGCCGCAGCGATCCACACTTGGATGATCTCGGCCCGCGATGGGCTGCGTGCGCGTATGGCAGCGGTTCACCGGTCAATGACCCCGGTAGGCCGGCGTATGCCATCTCGCCACCGTCCGTCACGCTGGCTGGCAGCCAGATAGCGGTATCAGCGACGTTGTCGACCCGGGAGCGACAGGAGATCCGGGGCTGGTGGCTGCTCGCCCCTTCCGGCGTGGCCGAACCGTGGCGAGAGGCCGTCTGGATCGCGCCAGCCATTCAGCGGATCGTCTCGCCACGCCAGGAGGCATCCTTCACATGGGTCCAGACGCTTCCACGCGATGCGCCGAATGGGGTGTACGGGCTGACCTTGTGGTTTCACCGGCACAGCGAAACCGGTTGGGAGCATGCGCTTGGCGGCAGTTTCGGAATCGGGCCGATTGTCATCGAGGATGGTCAGGCACGCTGGGCCGGACCGCTGCGGATGGGGTCCCTACCCCAGCTCACTCTCCCGGCAGGCTCGCGCGCGACGATTCCGCTACCCATCGCAGGAGTGAATGACCAGCAAACGTGCGACGTGACCTGGCGAATACTGGGTCTCGATGGCGCAGAGGTCATCCGGGGTGGCCCCGCGCGGTGCGGTGACATCTCCATCGGTGTCCCGCTCACCGTCGCACCGGGATCCTATCGGCTCGTCGTTCGGGTCCTCGGATCAAGAGACGGGTCCAGCAGGCTCGAAGATGGTCTGACCGCTCCGTTTACCGTGCTCGAACCGGAACGCGGCGGAACACCGAGATGACGATCTCGAGGCCAGTCCACCGGCTACCGGACCACTCCGCATTCGCCGGGGCGCAACGTTTCGCGCCCGCCGCGTTCGCCGCGGTTGCCGTTACGTTCGTTCGATGGCGGCAAATGGGCCCGCTGCCAACCGGTCTGGACGGCGGCGAGTGGCTGGCGATCGGCCGGGGGCTTGCCGGGGGTCATCATCGGGTGACCGACGGAGCCTACGCGCCGTTGATCCCGCTCTCGATGCACGGGCTCACGCTGATGATGGCGCCCACCACCGCTGTCCTCATCATCGCCCTCGGAACCTTCGCCGCATTCATGCTGTCACTGGTTGGCGTCTCGATACGGACGTGTGGTCCCTGGATCACGGCCGGACTGGTTCTTGCCGCTAGCAACGCCACGTCCGTCTCCGAACCCCTTGCGTTCGGTGGATATCCGCAGCAATTCGCGTTTGCCGCAGTCCTGGCCGGCCTGTACGGGTTCTCGTCGGCCATCCTCACCGGCAGCCGCCCGGCTTGGGCGATTTCCGCGGGAGGTTTTGCGCTCGCCGCGCTCTCCCATCACATCTTCTTCCCGCTCGGCGTCTGCGCGGCAGTCGCGGCATCACTGATCTGGTGCGTGCAGGCGGGAACGCTTCACCGCAGGCGCCGCGCCATGATCGCTCTTGGATCGCTTGCGCCGGGTGTCGCGCTGGCAATCCCGACGCTCATTGCGTTCCGGTCAGCGGCATATGCTCCGCCGCTCGACGCCGCACCCTTCACGCTTGCCGAGGCCTGGCGCTACTCCACCCGCGAGGCAATCCTGCTCTGGACTGCAAGCACTCTGGTTGCGCCATTTGCCCTGTGGATGACGCGGAAGGAGCCATCACCTGCCTGGTACCTCGCCAGCGGGCTGCTCGCCGCATCAGGCGCCGGGTTCCTGCTTTCCGCCGAACCAAGGATGGTTTCGCCGCTTGTGTTGTCGGTACTGCTGGCAGTGGCGCTGGTTCTCGCGCAATGTCGGGACCCAGCGACACGAGCCATTTTCTTCCGGATCGCGGCAACCGGTCTCCTCGCGCTGGTGATTTGGCGCGGAAATGGGGAGGCACAGGCCTTTTTCCGCTTCTATCGGGTCCTCGATCGATCCACGCTCCTGGCTTCACGGGCGATCGAGTCGGCCAATGTGCAGGGTGCAGTCGCAGTGCGCGCGGACAGCCGAGGATGGCCCATCGGCTGGTGGTATGAAGGACTGACCACTGCGGACGTGATCGTCGGCTCCGATCCACGCTGGCTCGGCTTCCCCGCCGAGCGCGATGCCGCCGCCACGGTTTCGGCCATCTTCGACGGAACGCTCACGCCATCCCTCCTCCGTAACCAGGCACAGGCAACGGGCATCTCGCTGCTCGTTTGCCGGAAGTGGGACTGGATCGGCTGGGAGCGTTGGCTCGCCGCTCCTCGCCCCGCGGTCGAGGTTGTGTTCGACGATGACGTCACGCTCGTCCTTCGGGTGATTGACCCGGAACCACCGGAAATCGCTGGGGTATGATGCTCTTCGCTCGCGTCGTGGCGTGGGCGGGATGAACCGGAACGAGGTGTGACCGATGCCCGGACGGCGAGTGCTTGCGACCATTGCGGCGGCAATTCTGCTTTTCCAGCATATCGCGGGCTCCGCAGCCGCCCAGTATGCGACAGGATTGCCGCAAGGCATTGTCGCCGCCGAGGTGGACGGGCAGCCGATCGACGCGGTGAATAGTCCGAAAACCGGCAGTGATTCCCCCACGATCGGAGGCAGAATCAACACCGGACAGCCGACCGTCGAAATCGGAATCGGGAACGGCGACATCCAGCGGTTCCAGGCCGAGGCCGACGCCAAGGGCCGCTTCAAGGCGAAGCCACCCGCACCGCTCGCCCCCGGCCTGTACAGCCTCTACCTGTTCGACGCGCTGGTCGGCAATTTCGAAATCACTGGCGATGGCGGGCCGCAAGATGCCGATCGCGAAACGCGGAAGGGGCCAACCACCGATGTCGCTCGGCTGGTTCCCTTCCCCGGTGATTTCTATGGCATCTACCCCGAGCTCGGGTTGCTGGATGGTCGGTACTACACAGCTGATCAGGAGGCGATCCGCGCCGCATCCGGGACCGGGGAAGCCACGGAGGATGCCATCGCACAGGCGCGCGCGGACCTCAGGGACGCCGGATGGGTCCAGCGCTACGAGTCGCGGCTGGCCGTCCCGGACCCGAACGACCGGGCGCGGTTCGCGGTCCAAGCCAACTCCTTTGTCATCGAATACAAGGACGAGGCAAGCGCCCAGGCGGCTTTTGGGGCCTCCCTCACCGGCGCGGACCTTCGGCCCGATGTGGCAGTCGGCGCGCAATCGGAATTGACCCAGTTGCAGGGAACGACCCCTGACACCGGGGCTGGTTATCTCGGGCTGCGCAATGTGTTCCAGGTTGGCCGGTTTGTCTGCGTCACCGTGCTCGCCGACCTCACCGGGGGTGAGCCCAGTCAGGATGCGATCCTCTCCGCGGCGCTCGCCGTCGCAGCTCGGGCCGCTCAGGTGGAGGCTGGCGAAGTTTCGGGCGCAGCGCCGAAGTCACTTCGCATCGACCTTCCCGGTGGCGCTGCCGCCACCTACGACGAGTCCTACCAGGCCATCGACGGGCAGCTGGTTCCCCTGTACGACGAATCGCGGAAAGGGCTCTCCGCACGTGAGGCCGCGTTCACAGGCACCTATGAGGATTATGTCGGCGGGTTCACAGGCATGACCGGCGGCGACAATCCGGTGGAGTTCGCGTACGGCAGCACCATCTCATCCTTCCCGGGACCTGCCGAGGCAGATGCCTGGATGACGGCGCTTCCCGATCTGATCGCCAGTGATCCCCTTCCCGGATATGAGTCCTTCGATCCAATGTCCAATGCGCCCACGGCAGGCGAAGCATCCACGACCTACGCGGTAAGCCGAAAGATCGACAAGGCGGTACTCTCGGGCTTTCGGGTCTATGCCCGCGTCGGCGCGGATGTGGCGACGCTGGAGTTCGCGTCGAGCGAACCACCGACGCTTGACGATCTTGGGCCGCTGATCGAAGCGCAGGTCGCCTGCCTCGAATCCGGCGCCTGCGATGAATCGGCGTCACTGCCCGGCGCAAAAGCCAGCAAGGACGACAAGCCGAAGGCAGAAACCGAACCAGCGACATCGGCTGAAACCACGGAAGCCGGAGTGACGGAGATCGGCTCGCAACCGGCAGGCGACTCACCGGACGCCACAGCCGAATCGGCAATCCGGCCCGCCGCTCCGCAATCGGAAAAGACGCCACAGGCTGCGCCCGAAAACGCTGGCCCCCCAACCGCCGAGCCAGCCGTCCGCCGGGCCAGTTCCCCCGGCGATGCCGACAAAAAGGAGAAGGAGAAGAAGAACCGGGGAGACTCGACCCCTGCGCCAGCCGCCACCGCTCAGCCCGCGCCCGAACCGACGCCCACCTGGGGCGGCGGTGTTCGGGACGTGACTCCAAACCCGACCGTTACCGGGGGCTGATCAACCTACACATCATCAGCGCGCATGGCAGGCGTGCGGGGACCGACGCCAAGACTCCGATCATAGGCCCGCCGCTTCGCAGGATCCGAGAGGATGTCCTTGGCTTCGAGAATCTGCCGCATCCGCTCCGGCGCGGCCGGGTCGTCCGTCTTGTCCGGGTGGTACTTCAGGGCGAGCCGCCGAAAGGCTGCGTCGATCACCTCCGGGTCGGCCGCGACGTCGACCTGCAGCACCTGATAGAAGTTCGGTCCAGCCCCTGCCGCGCTCGGCGCGCCGGTATTGATCGCTCGCATGCGCTGGATCACCTGGGTCTCGTTGAGAAGCTGGGCTCGGAACTCCTGCTGCATTTCAGGAGGCACGCCGAAGCGCTGGGTGCAAGCCCGGCACTCGATGACCATCTGCTCATTGATGGCCAGGGTCGGCGCTCCGAAGAACGTTACCTTCCGTTTGGCGCTGAACACGGAAAACGGGCCAGCCGTTCCGCACTTCTGGCAAGGCAGGATGACGAACCCGAGCGGTTCGTGAAAATCCTTCGCGCCGAGCCCGTACAGGAGAGGCATCACCATCGCTGCGCTGGTCCCCGATCGATTGAATCTCAGACTCCATGTCGCATCCGCGAACACTGCAAGCGTACCCTACCCGGAAATCGGCGTGGTAGCCGGACGCGAAGCCGCAGTCCCCATGGCGCATTGACGCGCGCCGGACCCCCTCCTATCCTCCGTCAGGTAGCGGGTTGGGAGGGAATGATGGCGGAATTCACGGGCAAGGTCGCGCTCGTTACGGGCGGTTCGACCGGGATCGGCAAGGGCGCAGCGAAGGTGCTGGCGCAACAGGGCGCGAGCGTACTGATCTGCGGGCGCGACCAGAAAAAGGTCGACGCGACGGTCGCTGAACTTCGCGCCGATGGCCTTGAAGTTTCGGGAACCGCTGCCGACGTATCGTCCTCGGGGGACATGCAACGCTTCGTGATGACCGCCGTCGAGCGCTACGGCGGTGTCGACGTCCTGGTCACGAGTGCGGGCATCCAGACCTATGGCACCGTCACCGAGACGGATGAAGACCTCTGGGATCGAACCATCGACATCAACCTGAAGGGGATCTACCTCGCGGCGAGAGCGGCAATTCCCGAAATGCGGAAGCGGGGAGGCGGCGCGATCGTGAATGTTTCATCGGTGCAGGGACTTGCCACCCAGAAGGGGGTGGCCGCCTACAGCACGTCAAAGGCCGCAATCAACGGCCTCACCCGCGCCATTGCGGTCGATCACGCCCACGAAAACATCCGCTGTGTCGTGGTTTGCCCGGCGTCGGTCGACACGCCCATGCTCCGCTGGTCCGCCGACAAGTTCAAGGGCGATGGCGCAGTGGACGATATGCTCTCCGCATGGGGGCGCATGCATCCCATCGGCCGCATCGGGCAACCGGAAGAAATCGGCGAACTGATCGCCTTCCTCGCCTCCGACCGGGCCGGTTTCCTGACCGGCGGCGAGTTCAAGGCCGATGGCGGCATGATGGCCGCACTTGGCGTAGTTCTTCCGGAGTAGATTCATGCCGCCACTGCCGACCACCGGGGACGAGAGCCTTCGAGACCGTGGCCGCCTCGTCGTCCAGTGCGCCGACCGGCCGGGGATCGTCGCCGCGATTTCCCGCTTTCTGTTCGAACAGGGCGCGAACATCATCCAGTCGGACCAGCACAGCACGGACCCATCCGGCGGACGATTCTTCCTCCGGATCGAGTTCGCCCTCGACGGCCTCGACGAGCGATTGACCGGCCTCCAGGATGACTTCGCCCCGGTTGCGGACCAGTTCGCCCTTACTCACCACTGGGTCACCGCAGCCGAGCGCCGCAAACTCGCGATCTTCGTCTCGCTTGAGGATCACTGTCTGCTCGAACTCCTCTGGCAGCGGCGCTCAGGCGATTTGCAGGCGGACATCGTCGCCGTCATTTCGAACCACGCCGACCTTGGCTACATCGCGCGGGACTGGGGTGTTCCGTTTCACCACGTCCCGATCACTGCGGCGACGCGAGACGAAGCCGAAGGACGCCAGCAGGAAATCCTCGCGGAATCCGGAGCTGATCTCGCGGTTCTCGCCCGCTACATGCAGATCCTTTCGCCGGAATTCACCACCGCATGGCGAGGGCGGGTGATCAATATTCACCACTCCTTCCTGCCAGCGTTCGCCGGGGCGCGCCCCTTCCACCAGGCCCACGCCCGCGGCGTGAAGTTGATCGGCGCCACTGCCCACTACGTGACCGCTGACCTCGATGCTGGTCCGATCATCGAGCAGGACGTTCGGCGGGTCGACCACCGTGACGATCCCGCCGACCTTCGCCGCATCAGCCGCCAGACGGAACGGGCCGTACTCGCCCGCGCCGTCGCGTGGCACGTGCAGGACCGCGTGCTGATCGACGGCAACAAAACCATCGTGTTCGCCGGATAACGGCGCCACTGAAGGACCTGTTGCCCTCGATCCTAAATCGAAGTAAGCCTCGGCTTCCCTACGATATCCGTCGTTCCTCGGGATGACGATGCGCCCAAACCGTGCACCAGCAGCGTCGTGGAGTTTCATCCAGGCACGCTTCGGGCAGCAGTCTTGCTCGAATCGCGCCCGGTTTCGCCCCCGCCTGGGGTATCCCGCTGCCCGTCTGCCAGTCCGTCAGCCGTTGGCTGCGCGGGCCTCGCGGTGCACCAGATCGACGATCCGGGCGAGGGTATCCGGGTTCGTCTCCGGAATGATGCCGTGCCCGAGATTGAAGACGTGCCCGGGACGGCCGCCAGCCCGGCGCAGGACGTCGCGCACGCCGATTGCGACGGCATCCCACGGAGCCAGAACCAACGTCGGGTCGAGATTGCCCTGGATTCCGACGCCCGGACCGATCCGTTCCCACGCGACGTCAAGCGGCAATCTCCAGTCAACGCTGACCATCGTGCAGCCGCTCGCGCCAATCTGGGGCAGCAACTGCGTTGTGCCCGTCGAGAAGTGGATCACCGGCGCGAGTGGCGCAATCTCGGCGAATACGCGCCGCGTCCACGGGAGCACGCTGGCGGCATACGTCTCGGGATCGAGCAGGCCAAGCCAGGAGTCGAACAGTTGCACGACGTCCGCGCCTGCCGCGATCTGTCCCTTCAGGTACTCGATCACGACTTGGGACAGCTTCTCCATCAGCGCGGCCCACAGTGCAGGGTCGCCGTACATCAGCGCTTTCGTCCTCGGATACTCGCGGGATGCCTTGCCCTCGACCATGTAACAGGCCAGGGTGAACGGCGCGCCGGAAAACCCGAGCGCCGCCGCACGACTCCCAAGTTCCCGCCGGAGCATCCTCAGGGCATCGAGCACGTACGGCGTGCCCTCCTCCACGTCCACCACGCGCAACGCCTCGACCTGCGACCGGGTTCGCACCGGGTCCGCGATAACCGGACCAACCGAGGGCCGGATCTCGAACGGCACTCCCATGCCGGTGAATGGCAGCATGATGTCGGCGAACAGCACCGCGCCATCGACGCCAAATCGATCGACCGGCATCAGCGTTGCCTCCACCGCCAACTCCGGCGTGGTCGCAACGGTCATGAAGTCATGCCGCTTGCGAAGGTCGCGGTATTCCGGCAGGCACCGACCGGCCTGTCGCATGAACCAGACGGGAGTCGTATCGACAGGACCCTGGGCAGCCGCCGCAAGGAAACGGTCCCGGCCGGTCATAGGGAGGGATGAGGCATCGGTCACGTCAGGCGCCAGCCCCGAAGACTGCTGCTTCCGGCGCGGCGGCGAGCGCGCGCAGCATCCCTTCGGCGGTCGTCAGCCTGCAGGTGAAGACAGGGACATCGGTAAGCGTGTAGGCGCTCGACACCGAACCCCGGAGTTCCTGCACGAGGTCGAGGAAGTCGCCGGGTTCGTCACCTTCGAAGGCGACCACGAACTCGGGATCGTCCAACCCGAAGGAGTAGGTCGTGTTGATCTTGATGGTCGGATACGTCGCGCCGATGGCGATGTGCTGGTTCATCGCCTCCTGTCGCTCCTCGCGAGGCAGCCCGTACCACTCCCGAACCTTCGTCATCGGGTACACGAACAGGTACTTCGCATTTCCCGGGGCCAGCGAGAGCCGGGTGAACCGATCCTCGCCCGGACCGGCGTATTTCTCGACATAGGCTGAGTTCTTGGTCATCGAAAGATAGGAGTGCGGCTGCGTGAACCACGCCCCGAGCCCGGTCCCGAAGATCTCGGCGGTCATTTGCTGGATGTCGTCGAGGTCGTAGCTGACCTGCCACACCATCAGATCGACATCTCCCCGCAGTCCGAACGTGGAGTAGCAGCGGATCAGGTTGCGAGCGTCCCAACGCTCGATCAGCCCGGCCAGCTCGGCGATCTGCTCGTCGCGCTCGATACGGCCAAGCCGCCGCCACGCCGGATCGACCTTGAAGAAATTGAACTTCACATACTGGCGGCGACCCGGCTGGAACGCCATGCCGGGGGCGTTGCTCTCGCTCATGGAACCATCCTCCCGAACCGCGTCTAGCGGCTCCACTCATCGAACACGGAGATGGATCGACGCTCGGCGGCGGCCCCTTCGCGGAGCCAGCGGGCGGCTTCCTTTGCGTGGTAGGTGATGATCCGGTTCGCCCCGGCCCGTTTGATTGCCGTCAGCGTCTCGAGGGTCACCCGACGCTCGTCGATCCATCCAACCTGCGCGGCAGCCTTGATCATCGCGTATTCGCCGGAGACGTTGTAGGAAATCATCGGCACGTCGAACCGGTCACGGGCCATCCGCACGATGTCGAGGTACGGCAATCCGGGTTTGACGATGATCATGTCCGCGCCTTCGTCGAGGTCGATGGCGATCTCAGTCATCGCTTCGCGGGCATTCGCCGGGTCCATCTGGTGGGAGCGCCGGTCACCGAACGCGGGCATACTCGCCGCCGCTTCGCGGAACGGACCGTAAAAGGCCGACGCGTATTTGACCGCATAGGAAATGATCGGAATTTCGGCATGTCCCGTCTGGTCGAGCGCCTGCCGGATCACCGCGACTCGCCCGTCCATCATGTCCGACGGGGCGATGGCGTCGGAGCCGGCGTCGGCGTGACTCACCGCAACCTTCGCGAGCAGACCCAGCGTCTGGTCGTTGTCGACCACGCAGCCGCTGAGGATCCCGCAGTGGCCATGATCGGTGTACTCGCAAGCGCAGACATCGGTGATCACGAGCATGTCGTGATCGACGCGCTTGATTTCCCGCGTCGCCTGCTGCACGACGCCGTTGGGGTCGAACGCGCCGCTTGCCTCCCGGTCCTTCTCCTCGGGGATGCCGAAAAGCAGCACCGAGCCAATACCCAGCGCACGAAGCTCCTCGACCTCCGCGGCGAGCTGGTCGACCGACAGCTGGAACTGCCCCGGCATCGACCCGATCGGGTTTCGCACGCCTGCGCCAAAGGTCACGAACAGAGGGTAGATGAAATCGGCGGGGTCGAGCACCGTCTCGCGAACGAATCGACGCACTGCCTCGGTCCGGCGCAACCGCCGCATCCGCCGAAAAGGCGGGTAGTCCTCTCCGATCATCTCGTCGCTCCCGTTCGTGCCGCGCATCCGATCGAATCCCCCGCCCATCACGAACGCTCCCCGGGGCGCGTCCCGCCCACTACCGTTGCTTCGTCCAGGACCGCCGCACGAATCGCGGCAACCAACCCGCCGACGCTGGCATCAGGCGCGACCGCATGCACCACAAGTCCATGTGTCCGCGCCTCTTCAGCGGTAACCGGGCCCACACAAACGACCCTCGCCCGCGCGATCGGTCCCAGCCCTCCGAGCCGCCTCGCAAGATTGCGCACGCTCGACGGGGACGCAAAGGTCACGACGTCGACATCGCCACGACGAACCGATTCGTCATGCGGATGCGGCCGATCCTCGGCGACCGTGCAGTAGGCCACCACCGGCGTGACGCTCGCCCCTGCGGCTTCGATCCGCTGCGCCACCTCATC